>JAFWYI010000035.1 GCA_017522745.1 Mailhella sp. | reverse complement strand
CTCGTTGTCATCGAATCCATGAAGATGGAAATCCCGATCATGGCTGAAGGCGACGGCACTGTGTCCGAAGTTCTCGTTGAAGTCGGCAAGGAAGTCATGGCCGGCTCCGTCATGATCAAGTTCTAAGGAGATCTGGCCGCATCCTTAGGGACGCGGCCCTTTTTCACCCCGCTCGGCGGGAGGTAGCTATGTTTCTCGAAGGCGTCATCCTCATGTTTGCCGGAATGGGAGCCGTTGTCCTGTTTCTGGCTCTTCTGGTCATCGTTACAAATAAGTCCAGCACATTAATTCGCGCTCTTGAAGCCAAAATGAATCAGACTAAAGCTGAGTAGAGGTCCACCATGTCTGCTCGTTCCCATAAGAAATTCTCTTTTGCCAAAATGGCCGCAGTTGCCTTCGTTTTCTGCATCGCCATCCTTCTCGCGTCTCAGCCTGCCTTTGCAAGTGAAGGTCTCGGCTCCTTCTCTTCTGCCATTTCCGAACTGTGGCACTCCACCGGCCTCTACGGCTTCACTCAGGATGGCGGCTTCGGCAAGCTCGTGATGATGGGCGTCAGCCTCGTCCTCATTTACCTTGCCATCGGTAAGGGCTTCGAACCCCTGCTGCTGCTTCCCATCGGTTTCGGCGGCCTTCTCTGCAATATCCCTCTGGCTGGCATCGCAGAAGCCGGGGGCTTCCTCCGTGTCATCTACGACTTCGGTATCAACACCGGTCTGTTCCCTCTGCTCATCTTCATGGGCGTGGGCGCCATGACGGACTTCGGACCGCTCATCGCCAACCCCAAGACCGCTCTGCTGGGCGGTGCTGCCCAGTTCGGCATCTTCACGGCCCTGCTCGGCGCCATCGTCATCAGCAATATCATCCCCGGCATCGATTTCAGCCTTAAGGATGCCGCCAGCATCGGTATCATCGGCGGTGCCGACGGCCCGACCGCCATCTTCCTTTCCTCTCGTCTTTCTCCTGATCTGCTCGGCTCCATCGCTGTTGCGGCCTACTCCTACATGGCTCTGGTGCCCATCATCCAGCCTCCCATCATGCGTGCCCTCACCACGGAAGCGGAACGCAACATCATCATGAAGCAGCTGCGTCCCGTGTCCAGACTTGAGAAGATCATGTTCTCCATCATCGTGCTTCTGCTCTGCGCTCTGCTGCTGCCTTCGGCCGCTCCGCTCATCGGCGCGCTCATGTTCGGCAACCTTGCCAAGGAGTCCGGCGTGGTGAACCGCCTCTCTGAAACCATGCAGAATGCCCTCATCAACATCGTGACCATCATGCTCGGTCTGTCCGTGGGCTCCAAGCTTGCCGCAGAGACCTTCCTCTCTCCCCGCACGCTGGGTATCCTGTTCCTCGGTCTCGTGGCCTTCAGCGTGGGCACTGCTTCCGGCGTCCTGCTCGCCAAGCTCATGAACAAGATCTGCAAGGAACCCATCAATCCCCTCATCGGTGCCGCTGGCGTTTCCGCCGTGCCCATGAGCGCCCGTATCGTGCATAACGTGGGCCAGAAGGCCAACCGCCGCGTGTTCCTGCTCATGCACGCCATGGGTCCCAACGTCTCCGGCGTTATCGGTTCCGCCGTTGCCGCTGGCGTGCTTCTCGCTCTCTGCCAGTAATATTTTCCCGTAAATGTCCATGCAAGCCCCGCTCATCCATCTGGAATGTACTGACTCCACCAACAAGGAACTCCATCGTCTCCTTGTGAAAGGCGCTGTGGAGGACGGAACTGCCATCCTGGCAGACTTCCAGACGAATGGGCGGGGCCGTTTGCAACGTGTATGGGAAAGCGCGAAGCAGGACAGCATGCTCTGCACCTTCTGGTGTGAACTGGACCTTTCTCCTGCCGAACTCCCGGGATACTCGCTCCTGCCCGCACTGGCCGTCCTGGACACGCTGGATAAGCTCGGCGTCCATGCGACCTGCAAATGGCCTAACGATATCCGTCTGCATGGGCGCAAGCTCGGCGGCATCCTGATCGAATGTGTGCCCGGAAAGAACGGTATCCGTGGCGCCATCATCGGTATCGGTATCAACCTGAGGAGGGCCCCCATCCTGCCGGATGCTCCATATCCCCCCATCTCGCTGGAGGATGACGGT
Source organism: Mailhella sp. (assembly GCA_017522745.1). Lineage (GTDB taxonomy): Bacteria > Desulfobacterota > Desulfovibrionia > Desulfovibrionales > Desulfovibrionaceae > Mailhella. The sequence goes on along the minus strand of JAFWYI010000035.1, from coordinate 2,569 downwards.
CACAGTACGGATGCGGAAACGCTTGCCCGGGGCATACAGGGCGCTCTCATGCGCCGGACGAGCCTCTGGAGTGACGGCATGCGCGCCCCTCAGCTGGAAGAATGGCTCTCTCGCTGTGACCACCTCGACAAAACTGCCATCCTGACGGTAGACGGCCGCAAGCGTGAAGGCATCACACGGGGACTCGGCAGGCAGGGACAGCTTCTGCTCGAAATAGATGGAGAGCTGCGCGAAGTGTGGGGCGAAGAGATACTGGCCCCGGCCATCGACTGACCCACGCACACACAAAATATCCAAGGAATGCAGGTGACATCGTCCCTGCATTTTTTTATGGCTCTACCCCGGAAAATGCTATGCTTCATACGTCTCCTAAGCCCTGCCTATTACCGGCTTCCGTCATAAGCAAAGCAAATATGACCATAAAAAAGCATTAGTTTACTTTCACGGTACTCCTTATATTTTTAGTACATCGAAAATGTAAAACGCTGCGTCTACGCAGATGATGTTACCTAAGCAGATCAGGAGTATGATATGAGCTGGGAAAAACAGTTGGAAGAGCTGGAATTCCGTCGGCAGGAATCTCTGAAACTCGGTGGTGAGGCCAACGTGGCCCGCCAGCATGAATTCGGCAAGAAAACTATTCGTGAACGTATCGACCTCCTTCTGGATAAGACGAGTTTTCTTGAAGTAGGCCAGCTCACCGGTACTGGTGAATATGATGAGAACGGCAACATCGTCAAAGTGACGCCCTCTCCCTACGTCTGCGGTCTCGGTAAGATCGACGGCCGTTTCGTCTGCGTGGGCGGTGAAGACTTCACCATCCGCGGCGGCACCGGCGGCGGTCTTGAAAAGCGCAAGGGCGGTCAGGGCGGCTTCATCGAAGAAATGGCCGCAGACTACCTCTGCCCCATGATCAACCTCATCGACGGCGCCGGCGCCTCTGTGACCGAAGCCGCCAAGGGCTATAAGCGCCTTCCCGGTAAGGACGCCATGGACCGCAGTGTCGACCTGCTGGGCAAAGTGCCTGTCTGTTCCGCTGTCCTCGGCTCTGTTGCCGGCGGTCCTTCCGGTCGCGCCATCCTTTCCCACTTCTCCGTCATGGTCGACCCGACCTCCCAGATCTTCGCCGCTGGTCCCCCTGTCGTGGAACGCGCTCTCGGCCATAAGCTGACCAAGCAGGAACTCGGCGGCCCCGCCGTTGCGGCTATGAAGGGCGGCACTATCGACAACGTGGCCAAGAGCGAAGAAGAAGCTATGGACATGATCCGCCGCTTCCTCAGCTACCTGCCTTCCAACGTCTGGGAAATGGCTCCCCGTGTCCAGATCGACGACCCCATCGACCGTAAGGACGACGCCCTTCTCGACATCGTGCCCGAAAACCGCAAGCGCGCCTACAACATGTACAAGATCATCAAGATCCTTGTAGACCGCGACTCCTTCTTCGAGATCCAGCCCGGTTTCGGCAAGTCCATCATCGTTGGCTTCGCCCGCTTCAACGGCTACACCGCCGGTATCGTGGCCAATAACCCCATGGTGCTGGCCGGTGCCATGGACGCCAACTCCTCGCGGAAGGTCACGCACTTCGCCAGCCTCTGCAACATGTTCCACATCCCCATGATCCATCTGCTGGACTGCCCCGGCTTCATGCTCGGCCTCCAGTCCGAAGAAGCCGGCACTCTGCGCTTCGGCATGGGCGCCACCTTCGAAGTCTTCCGCAGTGAAGTCCCGCGCCTTACCGTGGCCATCCGCAAGGCTTACGGCATGGGTTCCGGCCTCAGCTTCACGGACCACACCCTGCGTTATCGCATGGCATGGCCTTCCGCCGAATTCGGTTCTCTGCCCATCGAAGGCGGTGTGGCCGCAGCCTATCGCCGCGAGATCGCCGCTGCGGCCGACCCTGCAAAGCGCACGGCCGAACTTGAAGCTGAACTGCTCAAGTTCTCTTCTCCCTTCCGCTCCGCCGAACACTTCTCCGTGGAAGATATCATCGATCCTCGTGAGACCCGCTATCGCCTGTGCATGCTCGTCGAAGCCGCTCAGGGTCGCATCAAGACCCTGCTGGGCCGTACTCCCACCTACGGCGTGCGCCCGTAAGCATCACCGCTAAAACACGAAAAAGCCCCGCATCCTCAAAGGACGCGGGGCTTTTCGTTTATAAGAGATGTTATCTTCCGCTCGGCATCGTCAGGCCGTAGCGCGCACCTTCTGCCGCCAGTTCGTCATAGACCTTATCAGAAAGCGGGAGCCCCTCTTCCCAACGACGCAGACGAGTACGATATTCCGGCTGACCGGGCGTCATGATCTCCGAGAATCCGGGACGCACGACACCGGAGCGGATGGAATCCACCATCTCACGCATGGACGTGCGGAAATGCTCCAGCCCCACAAAAAGCTCTACGTTGACCGCCGCGAACAGATTGCCCGCGCCTATGAGCTTGCTGCCGCCGCCAAGATGATCGGGCATGGAAGGTCCGGTCCCGGCGCCGGAAAGCAGACCTGCCAGTACTTCCACCATGAAGGCGATGGCATAGCCCTTGTGCCCGCCGAACGGGATGAGCGCGCCCGTGAG
>JAFWYI010000034.1 GCA_017522745.1 Mailhella sp. | reverse complement strand
CCTCGCGCGTGCCGTGGCCTCCGGGGAGCTTACGCCCGGGGAGCGCTATCAGGCTAGTATCAAGTCCTGCATGCAGTGCCTCGCCTGTACCGAGATATGCGGTAAAGGTGTGGATGGGGCCCAGATCATCCTTGATGCGCGCCTTGCCATGGGCGACGGCAAGCCCACTCTCGGGCGACGCCTTGAAAAATTCGTGACTACGCGTCTGCTTCTCAACCGTGGGCTTCTGGCCAGGTTCCTCCGGGTCGGCGCGGTGTTCCAGAAACTGTTCCCACGCGATATCAGCGGAAGCATCCGCCACCTGCCCGACGCTTTCTGCGGTGCCGCTGGCAAGCGCAGTCTTCCGGCCATGGCTGAGCGTTCGCTCTGCGATATCCTGCCCGAACGTGTCATGCCGCCAGACCATGTCACCATCGTTGGGGAAGTCGCTCTGTTCACCGGCTGCTTCGGCGGATTGGTGAATGTCGATGCATCGCTCCGCCTTGTCGAAGCCCTCACTTCGCGCGGATACGCCGTTTTCATCCCGCGCGGTCAATCCTGCTGCGGTGCGCCCGCCCAGCTCTCCAGCTTTGGCGAGGCTTTCGCGAAGGCCCAGATGCACAACGCAGAAGTCTTCGAGAATTGTGGCGATATGCCTGTCCTCACGCTCTGCGCCACCTGCCATCGTACGCTTTCCCGCGAATACCTTGGCGAAGGCAAAGCCCTTGCTGCCCGCATCGTCGATGCCGCTGTTTTCCTGCGTGAGCATGACGCGAAAACATCTGCCCGGCGCGAGATGCCGCCCCTTCCTGCCGCGGTTCAGGCTGTGCGGGAAGGTCGCCCTGTAAGTCCCGCCGATCCTCTGATCGTCGCTGTGCATGATCCCTGCCATTTCCGGCTCGACCCTCATGTGGGAAGTGCCCTGCGCGCTCAGCTCGCCGCTCAGCCGTGGATACGCCTCGTCGAACTGCCTGACCCCGGTTCCTGCTGCGGCGGTGGCGGTATCTCCAGCCTGAAGAACCCGGCTATCGCTGATGAGCTTGGCGAGGCCCGCGCCCGTGCAGTCATCAAAAGCGACGCCGATATCGTAGTCGCTGAATGTCCCGGTTGCGTACTTCAGCTCAACAATCACCTGCATCGCCTCAAAGCTCGTGCCCGAGCCTGTCATGGGATGGAGCTTATGGGGAAATGATGGAGAGTAGGGAATGATATGAGGGGGAAGGGGAAAACATTTGGAAATGTTTTCCCCTTCCCCCCAAAACTCCCCCTTACTCTTTCCAAACTTTTTAATAGATAAAGGCCGAGGTTCCATGGAGAACGTCGGCCTATGGAACATCTGCTATTTTACAAATACTAATTCAGGGCGTTTTCTGAACGGAAACGCTCTTTTTTATGGCTCTTTTTCCGGCGGTAAGAGCAGATAGCTCTCCGTGGCACTGCTTTTTCAGCCATCAAATCATTTCTGTCGCGGTCATTCATGGCATACTGACCTCAAAGAAGGAGATTTCGATGAACAAAAAAATGATCGCCGCTCTCGTGTTTGGTGGAGCCCTTGTCAGTCTTACGGCCTGTGATGCCAGAGCAGAGGACGCCATGCCCGCGCCCACAACGGACAGATCCTTCGTAGAAACCGTCAAAGACGGCTACAACCAGCTCATGCACAGCGTGACCAGCGCATTCGGAGGCTACACGGGCAACTCCTCCGAAGACACGAAGACCTACATGGAAAACTATCAGCATGACCTCAAGGCCTATCACGATTCCATCCGTGACGCACGCGATGATTACCGCAAGGCTCGTCTCAACGAGCAGAAATCCTATCTTGAGCATCACGGCACTCTGCCTATGCACGAAGATATCGACGCAGACGTGAACACCACGACGCACTAACGGAAAAACCCTTCCTCCATTTCCTTCTCTCATCCCCACCCAAAAACGAAACGAGGACCTCCACGACAAGTATCGCGGAGATCCTCGTTTGCTATATTCGATGACGGGTATCAGCGCTCTTCGGAATCGGTCTGCGTCTCGCGCTGGCGCTTCTCTTCTTCCGCAAGGTCTTCTGCCGCGAGCCGTATGGCGATACGCCCCGCAAGTGTGAGCTGTTCATCACGCCCCAGGTCTTCGTCATCCATCTTCGCGGCCAGTACTTCATCGAGGATATGGCCGATGCGTGGCCCCGGAGCAACGCCCATGCGGATAAGGTCGTCACCGTTGATGTCGGCCTTCATCTGCCGCCCCAGATAGATATAGCGCGTCAGTTTTTCATGCTGATCTGGCTTGTCTTCTCTGGCGAGCAGGTAAAGCAATGCTTCGAGTGGGGCCTTGCTCAGCATCCTGTGCAGATCGCTCATCGGGCCGTCTGTCTTCTCCCAGCGCTGCATCCCCTGACGCACGGCCATGATGGCAGAACGAACGAGCAGAGTCTCACGCTTGCGCTTATCGGAAAACTGAAGTCTGTCCAGCACTTCTTCTACTTCCGGCCCGCGCGCCTTGCGGCAGAGAGCGATGACCATGAGCATGAGCAGATCCGGTACTTCAGGCAGATACATCCGCATATACCATTCCAGAACACGGCGCATCCTGTCCGCCATCTCGCGCTTTTCGTCATTGAGCGCAAGCAGCGGATGCACTTCCGCCAGCAGGCCCAGCTCGTCAAGACGCTTGAAGCCGAGCGCGGGGTTGCGTTCTTCCATCATAAGTTCAAGTTCATGCGAGATGCGTGAGCCGGAAAGATGATGGATGAGGTGCAGATCATCCACAGCATTGCGGACGAAACGCTCGGTCTGCGCCCCCATGCGGAAACCGTAGCGCTGTTCAAAACGCACAGCGCGGAACATGCGTGTCGGGTCTTCTACGAAGCTTAGAGCATGCAGGGTACGCACTCTCTTGTTCTTGATATCGTCCTGCCCATCGAAGCAATCCACGAGCTGACCGAACACAGCGGGATTCAGCCGGATGGCCATGGCGTTGATGGAGAAGTCGCGGCGATAGAGATCCATCTTGATGGAGCCGCGCTCCACCTGCGGCAATGCCCCGGGTTCGGAGTAGAATTCAAGGCGGGCCGTTGCTACATCCACCTTTATCTCCTCCGGCTCAGCAAGGTGGACATGACGCCTGCGTTCGACCGGCGCTCCCACGCTCTCGGCGGGGAACACCATCATGGCGGTCATGAATTCACGATGTTCGCGCACTCGCCCCTTGAGCCGGATGGCAAGATTATGGGCAAACGCTATGGCATCGCCTTCCACCACAAGGTCGATGTCGATGTCGGGCCATTTCATGCCCTTGACCTCCATGACCAGATCACGCACGAAGCCGCCCACGACATAGGCGGAAAGACCCATATCGTCTGCAAGTTCACCCGCCAGACGAAGGAATTCCATACAGGATGCCGAAAGCCGCTTGTTCATCACGGCGCTGACGTTGCGCTCCTTGCGGTTTTTGCGATTGCTCACCGCCGGGATATGCGTTGCGCGGTCTCCCATGAACAGGCGGATGATATCCGTGCGGGTCACCACACCTACTACTCGCCGGCAGGCGAATTCCGCGTAGCGCTCCTCATCACTGAGCCCGATGACATCATCCCCATCCACCACAGGGATGAGGCGCTGCTGCCCGCCCACCATGATGTCCACGAGTTCCTGGATGCCCGCGCTCATGGGCACGCTCTGGTAATTGCGCTGCATGTACATGGTCACGTTGAGATGACCGAGACCGTGCCCGGAGGCCTTGGCCGCAGTTTCCTGAGAAAGCAGGCCGATGCAGATCTTCTCGTGTTCCTCGAACACAGGTATGGCCTTGAGTCCGTAGCGATTCATGAGTGCCAGCGCTTCCGAGATGGTCAGCTTGGACGAAGCGCCTACTGCGGGGCTGGTCATGAGGCGCCCGGCATTCTCATCGGAGTTGACGATGAGGGACGCCTGCATGAGCAGGAAATCGCGCACCTGCGGCAGAGTCATATTCTTGACGGAAGCGGAGGCCGCATAGTGATGACCACCGCCACCAAGCCTGCGGCATATCTCACCCACGTCCACCCGGAGAGAAGAACTGCGCCCCACCACCTGCACCTTGTCCTCCATGGACGCGATGGCAAAAAGCACCTTGCAGCCTTCGATCTCCATGAGGCGCGGGGCAAGCGTGGCGAAATCGTCAAGGAAGGTCTCGCTCTGCATGGACGAAATGCCCATGGCCTCGCCACCAATATCCTTGACCTGCGTATTCTCCAGCATGACCGAGAGCGCCTGAAGCTGCTCCCGCCCCATGACCCGCGTGATGAGCTTGCTCACCACTGCAAGATCAGCCCCATGCGAGATCAGCCATGAAGCCGCATCGAAGTCACGCGGGATGGTGGAGCTGTAGAGGAAGGAACCTGTGTCACCGTAGATGCCCGCCGCCAGAGACGTCGCATACTCACAGGTCAGGCTCTGGCCGCGACGGCGCAGTTCTTCCACGATGAGCGTACTTGCCGCGCCGGTCTTCTCCATGCGCCCCCCCACGGCGCGTTCGACGAGAAGCCGGCCCAGATCGTCATCGTCATCATTAAGAGGATGATGGTCCCAGATGTGGAGTTCCAGCTCTTGGCGCTCCAGCAGAGTTCTGACATGGGGAAAACGCTTGGGGTGATGCCCGTCGACCAGCACGAGCCGCTTCACGCCTACTGCCTCGATATCCTTTGAAGAAACACAAGGATACAGAAGCTCGACGACTTCTTCATAGAAGTCCTGCACCTGCTTTTCCTGACTGCCGGGATACAGAAGGACGGCATCCGGATACAGCGTCAGCGCCCCCACCAGGCAGGCGATGGCGTCGTTGTCGGCATTGACGTGACAGGTGATAACAGTATCAAAACTCATCTTCTTCTCCAGCTTCGAAAAGCAGTTCCGACAGTTCATCCAGAGAAGGCAGAGCGTCTGCCGGATCCGTCATGGGACGTTCACCGTTGCGGGGATGGCATCGGCGGTACACGTCTTCCAGAACATCGGAACGGACATGGGTATAAAGTTCGGTAGCGGCAAGGTCGCTGTGCCCGAGGAGCATCTGCACAGTCCGCAGATCGGCCCCGCCTTCGAGCAGATGTGTGGCAAAGGTATGCCGCATGGTATGCGGTGAAATATCGCGCTGGATCCCCGCCTCAAGGGCATAGCGGCGGATCAGCTTCCACACAGCCTGCCGCGTGAGGCCAAGACCGGAACGGTTGAGGAACACGAAACTGCTTTGCGGCATGAACTCCGGCCGCACCTCGCGCAGATAGCGGCTGACTATCTCCACCGCTCTGGCGTGCATGGGAACAAGGCGCTCCTTGCGCCCCTTACCGAACACTCTCACCATTCCAGTCTGGAGGTCGATGTCCAGCGGATGCAGGTTCACCAGCTCGGAGACGCGCAGGCCCGAGGCGTACATGAGTTCCAGCATGGCCCTGTCACGCCTGCCGAGTTTGGTATGCGGATCAGGCGCGGCAAGCAGTGCCAGCACCTCCTCGCGTGAAAGTACCTTGGGAAGGACGCGGGGAAGTTTGGGTCCATCAAGCAGCACGGCGGGATTGCCCGTGATGAACTGCTGTTCCGCACACCAGCCAAGGAAGCCGCGCAGGCAGGAAAGCCTCCTTGCAAGCGTGCGCTTGCCATCGCCTCGCCCGCGAAGCCACACGATGAAGAGCAGAAGCTGTTCATCGTCCAGACGCGCGAGGGCCGCACGCCCTGTAAGCCCATCGCCAAGGCTCTCGTCTACGAAATCGGCCAGCACACTGATATCCTGCCGATAGGAGTCCACCGTCATAGAAGAAAGGCCTCGCCCCGCAAGGAGCATTTCCAGCCAGCGTTCACCAAGACGGCGCAGGCTGTCCGGGGCGGCGTGACGTGCGGCCTTCCAGGCGGAGGGCCTGTCTCTGCGGGGGGCTTCCTCCCGGGCGTCGGGCTTCGCAGGAGAAGGAACGGCATTGCCATCGATGACAGACTGAGCCTGAAGGAGTGCCGCTTCGGGTTCCCCTCCACGATTTTTCCGTGGCCTTCCCCGACGGCGAGGCACAGGAGGAGCATCGTCGCTCACCTGTACCACCGCCTTCGTCTT
>JAFWYI010000033.1 GCA_017522745.1 Mailhella sp. | reverse complement strand
CAGGCACACCGGGCGTACCGGGAATGGAGAACGTGGCCACACCGGAACCAGCGCTGGCAAGGAAGGCATCGCCATGGCCGTGATAACCGCCGATGAACTTTATCATCTTGGTGCGACCGGTCACACCGCGGGCGAGACGAAGAGCGCTCATGGTGGCTTCCGTGCCGGAGTTCACCATGCGCACCATCTCCACAGAAGGCAGAGCGGCGCACACTTCTTCAGCAAGAAGAACTTCGGCCTCGCTGGGAGCGCCATAGCTGGTACCGCGCAGAGCGGCCTGATAGATGGCTTCCGTCACTTCCGGATGAGCATGCCCGACGAGCATGGGTCCCCAGGAGCCAAGGAAGTCGATGAAATGTTCGCCATCCACAGTGGTAAGATGGGCGCCTTTCGCTTCGGCGATGAACAGCGGGTCGGCATGGACGTTGCGGCAGGCGCGAACAGGGCTGTTCACGCCACCGGGGATGATCTCCTGAGCGTGCGCAAAAAGAGCGCGGGAACGTTCGGTATTCATATCTGCTCCTGCCGTTATTTGGACGGCTCGGGGAAATAGGTCATGGAAGTTTTCTTCAGTTCCTTCAGGCTTTCCAGAACGGCATATTCGTCAAGAGCAGTCGTGCGACGCAGCTCTTCCACAACGTCGAGGCAATCCTGTTCGCTTTTGCCGTGGATCATGGTGAAGAAGGTATAGTTCCAGCCCGGATAATTGCTGGGGCGGAAGTAGCAGTGCGATATGCGGCTATGTTCGGCGGCCTTGGGGCCGACCTCTTCGGCAAGTTCTTCGGAGGCCACCCACGCCACCATGGCGTTATGGGACCAACCCGTACGCTGATGCTTGATGCTTGCACCGAAACGACGGATCGCGCCACTGTCCTTCAGGCGCTGGAGCAGTTCCAGCACTTCTTCTTCCGTAGCACCAGTAGCCGCGGCGATGTCTGCATAGGGAGTGAGGGTGTCAGGAAGGTTCTTCTGCACGATGCGCAGTATGGCCTGTTCTTTTTCGGTAAATTCCATCGTATTCCTCATTCTGATAAGATACCGGGCAGTATATCCGCAGGACGTTCAGGACGCAAGGACATGGCACGAATGAAAAAGGGGAAGGTATCACCTTCCCCCTTTCACATTACTTACTGCGCTTGCCGAAGCGATGCACCGGCTTTTCATTCTCCGTTTCTATACGGAAGAAATCATCGGGCGCACCGTGGAACTTCTTCTTGTCGTGCTCCCGGCCGGGCTTACCATGACCACGAGCATCGCGGTCGAAACGGCCCTTGCCGAAGGAGCGACCTTCGCCCTCTTCCTTATGGAAGCGGGAACCGAAAGGCTTCTTGAAGCCATGCTCACGGCGTTCGCCGCCATCGCGCTGGAAATCCTTGCGGAAGCCGCGGTCTTCGCCATCGCGGCCTTCACGGTCGAAGCGAGGACGAGACGGACGGAAAGAGCGTTCACCATCTTCGCGCTCGAAACGAGGCTTGCGGAAGGCCTGACCTTCGTTCTCGCCGCCTTCTTCATCGAACTTGCGGAAAGGACGACGTTCAAAAGAACGGCCTTCGCCTTCTTCCCTGTTGAAGCGGGAGCCGAACGGCTTACGGAAGGAACGCTCGCCTTCCTCGCCGTCACGCTGGAAACGAGGCTTGCGGAAGCCTTCGCCTTCGTTCATCTCGTTTTCCTTATCCCAGGGCTTCTTTTCGAAGCGGGGGCGGAAACCGTGTTCACGGAAGGGACGGCGCTCCCCGTCTTCCTTATGGAAGCGGGAACCGAAGGGCTTCTTGAAGCCATGCTCACGGCCCTCTTCACCTTCGCGGCGGAAATCCTTGCGGAAGGAACGGCCTTCGTTCTCCGCATCTTCGCTTTCAAAGCGGCGGAAAGGACGACGTTCAAAAGAATGGCCTTCTTCGCCATCCTTGCGGAAACGAGAGCCGAAAGGCTTTTTGAAGCCGCCTTCGCGTTCGAAGCGGGGCTTACGCTCTTCGCGCTGATCCTCATCGCCGCCCCAGCTTTCGGAGGCGTAACGACGCTGGCGGGCCAGCTCGTCATCCTGACGTTCAAAACGGGGGCGGAAGCCCTTACGGTCGGCAAAGGCACGGCGGCCAGTGCGGCGATCGCCATCTTCGCGGTCATCGCGGCGCTTACCGAATTTGCCTTCGGGGCGGGGGCGACGCGGTGCGCGGTCATCATCCTTGCGGCGGAACGGGCGACGCCCTTCCTCATCTTTCTGATATTCCAAGTCTATCTCCAATCTGCCGACGTGTACGCCGGTAAGTTTCACGGTCACTCTCTGACCAAGGCGGAAGCTCTCGCCGCTGTGTTCGCCGCGCAGTTCCTGCCGTTCTTCATCATAAACATAATAGTCGCGACCCAACGTCTCCACACGGACCATACCTTCCACTGGCATATTGTCCAGTTCAACGAAGAAGCCGAAATTCATCACACCACTGATGATGCCACCGAACAGCTCGCCGGTGTGCCCCTGAAGGAGCAGACAGCCCATGCGGCGGTTGATCTCGCGTTCGGCATCCGTCGCCACTTTTTCCCGGCCGTTGCACTGCTCGGCGGTCTCGAGCAGCTTATGTCCCGCAGGGATAGCGCCACCAGCGTCGAGTCCGAGAACATAGCGCAGAGCCCGATGATTCACAAGGTCGGAATAACGCCTGATCGGCGATGTGAAGTGGCAGTAACAGGCAGAAGCAAGCCCGAAATGCCCATCCTCTTCCGAAGAATAACGCGCCTGCATCATGGAGCGGAGGACAAGGCGGCTCACTACGAAAGCCTGATCGGTATCCACCGCGGCGTCCAGCACATGCGTGAGCCAGTTGGGTACGGCAACTTTGGCGGCCTTGGGAAGAGGAAGATCCGCATCACAATAACGCAGGGCCCTGTACAGATCTTCCAGTCTGTCCGGCCCGGGCGAAGGATGCACGCGGTACAGGAACGGTGCCCCCTTCTTCGTGAGGAACTCGGCCACAGCTTCGTTGGCGCGTACCATGAAGGCTTCGATGAGCCTGTGGCTGAACAGACGCTGACGGTTGCGTATGCCGGTTACGCGGGACGCACCGTTCATCTCCTCCACTACGAATTCCGCTTCCGGCAGGTCGAAGTCCAGAGCACCCTGTCTGCGGCGGCGCTCCATGAGGATATCCGCCAGTTCGGCGGCCTGTTCCAGCATAGCGCATACGCCCGGTGCGCGTTCCTCGATGCCTGCCGCAGCTTCTCCTTCAGCGTCTTCGAGGGCTGCCTGCACTTCATTATAGGTGAGTCGAGCCCGGGAGAACATGATGCCGTTGACGAAGCGGGACTCCAGCAGATTGCCGTCCTTGTCCAGCGTCATGTCTGCCGCCATGCAGCGGCGTTCTTCGTTCGGCCGCAGACTGCATACCCCGTTGCACAGTACTTCGGGCAGCATGGGCTCCACGGACATGGGGAAATAATAGGAGTTGCCGCGTTCCCGGGCCTCCCGGTCGAGAGCCGTGCGTGGCCGCACGTAATACGAAACGTCTGCAATGGCCACGAGCAACCGCCAGTTCTCGCCCTCGCGGGAAACGAACACGGCATCGTCGAAGTCACGAGCGTCAGCCCCGTCGATGGTCACGAGCATCTCGCCGCGCAGATCGACCAGCGTATCAGCATCCTCAAAAGGCTGGACCGCCACGGCTTCGGCTTCGGCCACCACGTTATCGGGAAACGCCGTGGGAATGAGATTGTTGAGCTTGGTGAGGTCTTCCTGCACCTTGGCATCGTTCTCGATGCCGAGCGAGGCCAGAGCCGTTCCAGCCCACAACGGACGCCGACCGCCATCATCCAGCTTCTCGCCCATGCGGATATTCAGCAGTTCGAATTCCTGCGGCGCCTTATCCAGTGCGGCAACATCCGCCAGTACGTCGAAAGGCAGACGAGGATCCACAGGGCGGCAGACCGCCGTTTTTTCAGCGCTCCCTTCGCGGAGTACGCGTGCCACCAATTCGCTATGGCCACGCTCGACGACCGCCAGCACCCGACCTTCTGGACCTTTGCCCGAACCACGCTTCTGCGGCAGCAGCATGACATCCACAGTATCGCCGTTCCATGCTTCGCCTACGTGTTCAGGCGCGATATAGATGTCATTACCGGATCTCGCAGTCTCACCTTCGGGCGTGACGAATGCCGCACCAGAGCGCTGTACGGCAAGGCGTCCGCGCCTCGTCTTCATGGCAGAGGTCATGGCCCAGCCGCCCCCCTGGAGACGCACAAGCTCCCCGCTTCCGGCAAGGTCATGCAGCGCGGCTATGACCTCACGCTTGAGCTTGCGGGAGAACCCGCCGATACGCAGGATATCATCCAGACGCAGAGGACGTCCGGCAGTTTCGATAGTTTCGAGCAGTGCCTGCTCGTCGAGTATGTCGCGTTTTTTCATAGTTCCTTATCTGCCGGAACGGCGGGAAACCGCGCAGGTCCACCAATCCTCCCACCACTGTTCGAAACCGGGGACTGGCGATGCATGCGCGGCATAGAATTCGGCCTTCACATCGAGAGCGAAGCATGGGCAGGAAAGCCCCAGCGAAGCGAGCTTCACGGCATCCTTCCCGGTGCAGAGGAGAGGCATACCCAGCGCTTCAAGCGCAGCTTTTTCCTGCTGGAAATCGTAATGATCCTGGAACGACAGCACCTTCTGCGGCGCTCGCCCCATAAAGGCAGACACCGTACGAACGGCCTGTGCAGGATCTCCAATACCGCAAACGAAGGCATAAGGACCAGCCACTGCTTCGGCGGGGAGTGCCGGGGAAGATGCGTCGCTCCCGACTGCTCGCAGACCTTCCGGCTCCATGCGGAAGGCAAACACCGGGCGCGGAAACTCGCGCAGGCGTCGCTCCAGCGCTGGCACAAGGGATGGCCAGTCTTCAGGCTCACACTTCACCAGAAACGTTCCGGCGCAACGCAGAGCGTCGACAGGCTCGCGCCATGTCCCAGCAGGGATGATGCGGTTCCAGTTGGATGGCGGCCTTCCGGGAAGCGGTTCGAATCGCACATCGTCCTGATCGAGCAGAACGATGTCCAGATCTCGCCCGGCACGCACATGCTGAAAGCCGTCATCGAGAAAAAAGATATCCGGAACGGCAAGTCCGTCACGCTCCAGCTCCTGACCGGCCCGTCCGCGTTCCGGGTCCACCATGATCATGGCTCCGGGATGCCGGCGTGCCAGCATAAGCGGCTCATCACCGCAATGAGCTGGCGAAGTATCCCGGACTACTCGCAGGGGAAGATGCGGTGGCTTTGCTCCGTACCCCCGGGTGAGAACGGCCGGACGAAGCGCCTTCCTGTCTGCCCAGGTGAGCAGCCAGTCGATGACTGGAGTCTTACCTGTTCCACCCCACGAGATATTCCCCACGGCCACGCAGGGGCGTTCCGCTTTCCAGCGAACCGCAGAACGGGCACGTTTCCAACGCCCGGCCGCTCCATAAAGCAAAGAAAGCGGCAGAAGCAGCGGCGCGAGCAGATTCTGAAGAGGATGACGCTTTGCCATGAGAGTTCAGAAAGAAACGCCGGAGGAATCTCTTCCCCCGGCGAAATGCTTATTCGCGGTTGCCGAAGAGGCGGAGCATCATCATAAACATGTTGATGAAGTCCAGATACAGGGTCAGCGCACCGAGCAGGGCGCCACGGCGCATGGCCACAGCATCATCCACAGGAGCGCTCATACCCATCATGCGGAGCTTCTGAGTATCCCAGGCAGTAAGGCCGGTGAAGATGATCACACCAAGCACGCTGATGGTGAGATCAAGGGCACTGTTGCCGATGAACATGTTGACGATGCTGGCAAGGATGATGCCCCAGAGGCCCATGACCATGAAAGAGCCCATGCCAGAAAGATCACGCTTGGTGACCATGCCGTAAACGCTCATGCCGCCAAAAGTACCAGCGGTAACGAGGAAAGCCTGCGCCACAGAAGAACCGGTGTAGACCAGCAGGACGGGGCCAAGGAAGACGCCCATGAGCGCAGAATACAGCAGGAAAAGGCCCGTGGCAGTGCCAGCGGAAAGCACATGCATGCGCGCCGTGATGAACATGGAAAGCCCGATGATGCCCACGACCATGAGGATCATCGTCATAGTATTGGCAAAAAGGAACTGCAGAACGGCCATGTTGGAAGCCGTGAGCAGGGCGGCAAACGCGGTGACGCCAAGAGCGCAGGTCATCCACAGATAAACCTGCTGCATGTAAACGGCGACGTTGGAGCGTACATAGCCCTGAACCTGATCGCGGGAAATGTTCATAGTGGTATCCTCAGTATAAGGTTATGTGCAAAAAGCCAGATACCCGAGGTCCAAAGCCTTGGGTCCTCTATAAAGATAAGATGTCTTTACGCATAATGCAAGGGGATGAAACTGAGGGAGGGAAGACATAGTTGCCGCGGTGCAGCTCTCTCAGGCCTGCAAAAAAATAGGCGGGAGAGAGGTGCCCCCTTCCCCCAAACGCAAAACCGCCCCGGGCATCGAGTCAGTCGTCAGACGGACTAGGATGCGCGGGGCGGTTTAAACGAAGAAAGGCCGTCATAATGACGACCTTTCGAAAGAAAACCTTGGCATCGGCCTACTTTCCCACACAAAAGTATGCAGTATCATGGGCGATGAAGAGCTTGACTGCCGAGTTCGGAATGGGATCGGGTATACCCTCTTCTCTATGGACACCAAGGAAATATGTAAATGTATAATTGACAGGGAATGAGAGAGGTTTATGAAGAAAAACAAGCCGCACGGGCTATTAGTATCGGTCAGCTGATTGCATCACTGCACTTACACCTCCGACCTATCGACCGGATCGTCTATCCGGGCCCTTCAGGTCTTGCGACAGGGAGTACTTATCTTAAGGCAGGCTTCCCGCTTAGATGCTTTCAGCGGTTATCCCTTCCACACATAGCTACCCTGCTATGCCGTTGGCACGACAACAGGT
>JAFWYI010000032.1 GCA_017522745.1 Mailhella sp. | reverse complement strand
TATTGTATCAGAATCACGGAAAGGGCAAGGCGTTTCCCAAATGTGTGACTGCGAACCTTGCGCTTGCTCTTAAGGCATGGCATTGTAGTCACCCCAAACAGCTATCAACGAGGTGTTCTATGGATATCACGCTTTTCAGAGGTCCCACCCTCCTTCTTGTCTGCTCTCTTCTTGCCGCTTCGCCGGCCTATGCCATGCCCGGCGCTGGAGGCAAGGCTCCGCGCATGACCGACCCCGCGGCGCGCTTCGCTCAGATGGACAGTGACGCTTCCGGTTCTATCACCTGGGAGGAATTCCATGCCGCCCGACCGAACCTCAATGAAAATGCGTTCAAAAGCATCGACGCCGACAAGGACGGCGGCATCTGCCCCTCTGAATGGACCAGCTTCTCCAGTGGTCACGGCAAGAACTCTGCCAAGCCCGACATGGAATCCATGATGAAGTCCATGGGCGGCATGATGCGTCCGGCCGACAGTCAGGCCGTTCCGGCACAGCCTGCCGTCAAGATGGAAAAGCCCGCTGCTATGCCGCTTATCATGCCTCCCAAGGATAACGGTGCCGCACCGAAGTCCATGCCTCTCATCATGCCCCCGAGTCAGGAGAAATAACATGAAGGATGATACCATCCTCGCCCATTCCGGCCGTGCGCCTCTTCGTGTAGGCGCCCCCGTGAACATGCCGGTCCATCGCGCCTCCACCATCCTCTCCCCCACGCTGGATGCCTTCGAGGCCAATGAGCGTGGCGACTCCATGTTCAAGAACGTCTGCTACGGAGCCCTCGGCACTGATAATGCCTTTGCGCTCTGCGATGCGGTGAATCGTCTGGAGCAAGGTGCCGGCTCCATGGTCACCAGCTCTGGTCTTGCCGCCTGTACGCTGAGCGTCCTTGCCTTCGTAGGCGCAGGCGATCATGTCCTCATGCCGGACTCCGTATACGGCCCTCAACGCATGTTCTGCGAGACGATCCTGCGCAGATACGGTGTGGAAACGACGTTCTATGATCCCCGCATAGGTTCCGGCATAGAGATACTCATCAAGGCGAACACCCGGGTCGTCTACACGGAAGCTCCCGGCTCGCAGACCTTCGAGATGCAGGACATCCCGGCTATCGTCAAAGCCGCACACGCACACGGTGCCGTAGTCATCATCGACAATACATGGGCCAGCCCTTTGTATTTCAAGCCTCTGACGCTTGGTGTGGACATCTGCATCGAGGCCGCCACTAAGTTCATCTCCGGCCATTCCGACCTTGTCATGGGCATCATCACGGCTCGAACCCATGAGCTTTACAAGCAGATGCGTGCCTTCTGCGTACAGATGGGTGAGATCGCCTCGCCCGACGACTGCTACATGGCATTGCGCGGCCTGCGTACCATGCGTGTTCGAATGGATGCGCAGTATGCATCCGCGCTTGAGCTGGCCCGATGGCTGGAAAAGCGCCCTGAAGTGAAGCAGGTGCTGTATCCCCCTCTGGAAAGCGACCCCGGCCATGCCCTCTGGGCACGCGATTTCACGGGTGGCGGCGCGCTCTTTTCCGTCGTTCTTGACAAGATGCCCCGAAAAGCCGTCAGTGCCATGATCGACGGATACCGCTTCTTCGGCATCGGTGCCAGCTGGGGCGGCTATGACAGCCTGGTGGAACTCTGCCACCCGGATCGCTCCGCGCTGGACCGCATACCCCCTGTCTGGAACGGCGACAACTGCACGCTCGTCCGCTATGCCATCGGCCTTGAGGATATCGAAGACCTCAAGCAGGATCTTGAAGACGGTTTTGCCCGCATGGCCAGCGCTCTCAGCTGAGCTGATGTGCCGTGACTTTGTGACCGTTTCGAAAACTCTTCACGAAATCCCATAAAAGATGTTTTCGTACCATTGACAAAGTCGGGAACCGTTCCTATTTTTAGCTCAACAAACCACTTTGGAGAATACAATGATCCATCTTTCTGAAGCAGCTCGTGCCGAGCTTGAGGCTTTCTTCTCTGACAAGCCCAAGTCTGGCATCCGTGTCTACCTGGCCCCCGGTGGCTGAAGCGGCCCGCGTCTCGCACTGGCTCTGGATGAGCCTACTGATTCCGATAAGGCCTTTGAAGTCAACGGTTTTACCTTCTGCCTTGAAAACTCGCTGCTGGAACGTATCGGCGGCGTGAAGATCGACGTGAGCTATATGGGCTTCATCGTCGAACCCGAGCTTCCTCTTGGAGGCGGCAGCTGCGGCTCCTGCGGCAGCTCCTGCGGCAGTCACTGATACCGTTCTCCATCACGGCCTGAGGGAAGATGGATTCCCCCTCACCATAACTGCACAACGGAGAACTTTTATGTTTGTTCTTACTGAAAATGCCCGTGTCGAACTCGACGCTTTCTTTGCCGACAAGGAAAAGACTCCCATCCGTCTGTACCTTGCTCCCGGCGGTTGTAGCGGCCCTCGCATTGGTCTCGCCCTTGACGAACCTAACGAACAGGACTTCGTCGTTGAGCAGGATGGCTATACCTTCTGCGCTGTGAAAGAACTGTGGGAAAGCATTGGCGGTGCAACTGTCGATGCCAGCCCCATGGGCTTCCTCGTCACCCCTGAGATCCCCCTTCCCAGCATGGGCGGCGGTTGCGGTTGTTCCAGCTGCGGCACCGGTTCCTGCAGTGGCTGCGGGCACTAAGGGATCTGACTATTGAAATAAAGGTCGCTGTTTGACATAGTTCAGGCAGCGACCTTTTTTTGTAATCTCCATGTCACGGAGGTCTCATGCCCCTGTATCCCTTTTGGAAGATCACTCCCAGTGGAAATCCCACCATACTGCTCCGGGCTGAAGACATAGCGGTGGAACATCGCGCCGCAGTAGCCAGAGCTGTGATGGATAACCAGCATATCGGCGGAGAACAGGTTGGCTATATCCGGCTCTCCGGCATCCCGAGAATGGATATGATGGGGGGAGAATTCTGCCTGAACGCCACCCGTGCTTTTGCCGCCGTCCTCCATGATCTGGGCCTGCTCCCTCGAACCGGAGATGGCTCTGCAGGAACGGTCGAAGTGTCCGGTGCGGAAGGTCCTGTCTCTGTTCGAGTCATCGCTCAGCCAGATGGACAGCTCTCTGCAGAAGCATGCCTCCACTTCAGCTCTCTCCCGCAGCCGGAGTTTCTTCAGGAGGGAACCCAGCTCGTGCGTGTTCCCGGCATCACCCACATCATC
>JAFWYI010000031.1 GCA_017522745.1 Mailhella sp. | reverse complement strand
TGCTGAGGTTTCTTCAGGTAGCCCATGATACGCATGACAGCGACGGCTACGAAAGCGATGACGGCCGCATAGGCCAGACAATAGAAAAAGATGCTCATGGTTATCTCCTGTGGCGTTGTACGCCAATTAGCATCCTGACAGCGGCATAGATCGCGAGCTGTCGTTATATCCGCACCAAGAGCTTTCTGCCGCCTGCGCCTTGCTGAACGTTCCTGCACGAGGAACTAGTCATGTTCTGCAAGCACGCGTTAACCATAGCGGTGTGCCGGCACGCAGTGCGCCGGAGAAAGCTGATAGAGTTTAGTCATAATCGGTATAAAATTCAAGTCTCACACCGGCAAATTTTATCAGCTGTGGAGAAGTTCCGGGCATCCCCTCTGTATGATTGAAATAAGATCTTATTTCCGATTGTAAAGGTATGATATGCAATATTCCAAGAGGACTTACAGAAGGCTGAACTTGAAGAACCACAGACCTGATGGCGCCTGTTTTGGTTCCAAATGGAGGGGTCAGCGTACCGCTATCGTGGAACTCCAGCAGAGTAGAGAGCCGGCCACGATGACACCCACGCCAAGCCAGAACGGTCCAGAGATGGAGGCTCCTATCCACAGTGAGGCGAAGAGGCAGGAAAGGACCGGCGTGAAGTAGGAGGAGACGCCAAGCAGGGTGATATTGCCCTTCATCATGCCATAGTTCCAGGCCGCGTAAGCCCCACCCACGGCGATAGCGCCGAGGACCACGCTTATCCAGCCATGCAGAGTGCCTCCGGAGAGATCCCCATATCCTGCTATCCAGAGAGACGTGAAGACGAGAGCATCTATGAAAAAGACGAGGAGGGTGGGATTGTGTCCGTCTGCCCATGCCCGGACGATGTTGGAATACGCGCCCCACGCAACAGCTCCGAGGAAGGCCAGCAGATAGCTCCATGGGTTCTGTTGTATGTGGAGGTAGAGTTCAGCTGGCTGTATGTCACTTTCTCCGCCAAGGACCAGAAGGACGCCGAAAAAACTGATGACAACGCCCGGCCACAGCCACCAGCGGGCTCGCTCACCGTTGAAGAGTACGGCAAAAAGGACCACGAGGCATGGCCACAGGTAGTTTATCATCCCTACTTCGACTGTCTGCTGTTCGCCATCGGCAAGATAGAGCGACAGGCAGAAGCAGACCGTGTAGAAGTTGGCGAGTGGGATGCCGATGAAAAGGAATTTCCGGGAGAATTTGCGGATCTCGGGCAGACCGATAGTCAGAAGCAGGAAAAGGCATGTGACCCAGTTGAAGACGGCCAGCCCTGCAGCCATGCCGAAGGATTCCGTTATGCCGCGCACCAGCCCGACGGACATCCCCCAGCAGATCGGAGCGGAAAGGCCGATGAGTGTGGCTTTGGTGCTGCTTTCGCGAAGGGGGGGCATGATGACCTCGAGGACTGAAATTTCTACCAGTCTTGTGCCATTCCAGCCGGGATTGTCAAGGCAGAATACCGCGCGAATGCAGCGTGCAGCGAGATAAGCGCATGGGGGAATTTATTTGCGGGTATTTGCCCTGATGAATGATTTTGATGTTGACAAGTGCCCCAGATTAGTTCAAATTCAAATTCGCATTTGAAGTTTCTTCTATGCTTTTTCCTTCGGGAACGAATTTCGCTCGTGGCGTGCTTTGGGATATACCTCTCCATTCCAAAGATACGCAAACCGTTCTGCGGGATGGACGGTGCGGTCGTTATGAAAGAGATACGCATAACGCTCGCCAGCCCGCTGATGTCGGTTATGGAAGTTCTGGGGCATGACCGTCCGTAATGCCCCAGCTTTCTTTTTTAACCGCAGAGTTCTGAGCCCTCTCAGGGGTTTTTCGGAAATAGTGAAGACACCTCTCGTGTGGTCTGCTTGCGTGAAAAGCGTCAGCCACGAAGGTGTCTTTTTTTGTGCCCTTTTTTCTCGGGAATAAGGCCCCGCCCGCAGTATATTCTTAAAACAAAAGGACCGGAACTTTTTAGTTCCGGTCCTGGTGTTCTTTGGCCTGAGATGGGGAATTTCCCCTACGCGATTAGTTGGCCTTCTTAGCGATCAGTTCTTCGGAGATGCTGGTGGGCACCTTTTCGTAGTGGTCGAACTGCATGGAGAAGGTGGCGCGGCCCTGAGAACGGGAACGCAGGTCGGTGGCATAACCGAACATTTCGGAGAGCGGCACGTGGCAGGCAATGACCTGAGCACCGGCGCGGGGTTCCATACCCTGCACCTTGCCGCGGCGGCCGTTGAGGTCGCCCATGACGTCGCCGAGGTATTCTTCGGGAGTGACCACTTCAACGCTCATGATGGGTTCGAGCAGCACGGGGCTGGCCTTGCGCATGGCGTCCTTGATAGCCATGGAGCCGGCCACGTAGAAGGCCTGTTCGGAGGAGTCGACTTCGTGGTAGGAGCCGAACACCAGGTTGACCTTGACGTCCACGGCGGGGAAGCCGGCGAGAACGCCGCTCTTCAGAGCGTCCTGCATACCCTTGTCGATAGCAGGGATGTATTCCTTGGGAATCACGCCGCCAGTGATGGAGTTGACGAACTCGTAACCGTTGCCGGGATTGGGTTCGATCTCGATGACAGCATGACCGTACTGACCGCGGCCGCCAGACTGCTTGGCGTACTTGGTGTCAGACTTGGAGGGCTTGGTGATGGTTTCGCGGTACGCAACCTGGGGCTTGCCCACGTTGGCGTTCACGTTGAATTCGCGGGTAAGGCGGTCCACGATGATGTCAAGGTGGAGTTCGCCCATACCGGCGATGAGGGTCTGCCCGGTTTCTTCGTCGCTGGTCACGCGG
>JAFWYI010000030.1 GCA_017522745.1 Mailhella sp. | reverse complement strand
CATGCAAAACGAGCCGATCGTTCCTGTTTTTCACAAGGCTGGAGCGCCGCATGCTGACGGTGTGACCCCCATGGATACTGCCGGGAAAACGGCTCCCGCTGCAACGGCGGAAGATGCTTTCACGGCCTCTGTTTTCGCGGGAACAGCGGCATCTGCCGAACATGGGTTGGAAGAACTGGATGAAACGCTTGAGGCCATTCGTAAGGTCCTTGCAGAAGATGACAGTGAAAACTCTCTCCGCGATGGAGCGCCGGCACGGAAAAAAGAGGAAGTATGAGTTTTTTTGAACAAGTGGAGCGCATGCTCTGGCGGCGCGGATTCGTACAGCCTCAGCTGCGTGTTGCCGTGCGGAATCTTTTAATTTTTTCCATGATTTTTTTTGCCCTCGGGCTGGCGCTTATCCCTTGGTTGGAAGCCGCTGTGTGGGCAGGCGTGGCGGCTCTTCTATCTTGCTGGAATTTCTATACTCTCGCACGATTTATCCAGAGCTTCATGCCGGCAGCTATGCCGGAAGGGGATAAAAAAGGCCGCGCTACAGCGCACGTTGTGAAAAAAAGTTTACTCTTTAGAACGTATTTGAGGCTTTTCATAACGGGACTTTTCGTGTATGTTGTTCTAGTCCATTTTCAGGCTAGTCCTGCCGCGTTGGCGATAGGTTTTTCCGTGCCTGTAACGATCATACCGCTCTCTTTGATTTTTCAGCGTTGAACGCTGGAAGACCTTACACAGGAGGCCCTGCATGGCTGCATCTGGCGGACTCGCCCACCCTCTTCTGTTCTCGGACGTTCTGAAGCTCGTGAATCTCGACACTGTTACGGTCGGCGGCATGACCGTCGACACGAAGTACGTCTTCTTCACCTGGCTCGGCATGGCTATCCTCGCCATCGTGGGTTATATGGTGCGTAAGAACGTGAGCATCGTGCCCGGTAAGCTGCAGATCTTCTTCGAGGCTCTCATCGGCGGTCTTGAAAGCTTCGTCGTGACCAATATGGGTGAAAAGGGCCGTCGTTTCGTGCCTCTGCTCGTGGCGATCTTCATCTATGTGCTTACCATGAACCTGCTGGGCCTCGTGCCCGGTTGCGATGCTCCCACCGCTAACCTGAACACCACCGTTTCCATCGCACTGTGCGTGTTCCTCTATTACAACTATGTGGGCGTCCGTACTTGGAAGTTCGGCTACATCCACCACTTCACCGGGTCCAACAAGGCGCTCATCCCGCTGATGTTCCCCATCGAAGTCATTTCTCATCTGGCTCGTCCGCTTTCCATGTCGCTCCGTCTCTTCGGCAACATCTTCGCTGAAGAAATGACCCTTATCATCTTCTTCGGCTTCGGCGCCAGCATCTACATCGGCGTGCTCGTCGGCACTGTGCCCATGTACTTCCTGTTCCTGCTCGGCAAGGTGCTTCAGGCCTTCATCCTGTTCATCCTGTCCATGATCTACATCCAGGGCTCTGTGGAACACGCTCACTAAGCCGACTTCCTTCGGGGGAATGGCCTCACGGCCTCAACACTATAATTGTAATGGAGTTTCGTTATGCGCAAGATCGTTCTTACCGCTCTGAACACCCTCATGCTCGTTTCCTTCGCCGCTGTGGCTTTCGCCGCTGACGGTGGCGTGACCAGCGGCTTCGGCCTCGCCGCCGCCGGCATCGCTCTCGGTATCGCTGTTGCCGCCGCTGGTGGCGCTATGGGCCAGGGTGCCGCTATCAAGGCTGCCTGCGAAGGTATCGCTCGTAACCCTGACGCTTCCGGCAAGATCTCCCAGTCCCTCATCCTCGGCCTCGCCTTCATCGAATCTCTGGTCATCTACGCCCTTCTCGTGGCTCTGATCCTCCTCTTCGTGAAGATGTAAGTTTGTGAAGATGTAGTTGCATTTATCGGGCAGGAGGAGTATACTTCTTCCTGCCCGTATTTTTTTTAAAAAAAGTAGCAGTCGCATCATGAACCAGACTCCCAAGTACGAACATATTCCGCGTGCCACTATCCAGCGCCTCGCCACCTATCTGCAGGTTCTCGAAGCTATGGATAAAGATGGCGTTCAGGTCATCTCGTCCGAACCTCTTTCCAAAGCCTGCGACGTCAATGCGTCTCAGGTCCGTAAAGACCTCGCTTATTTTGGCGAGTTCGGCGTTCGTGGCGTGGGCTACTATGTTTCCTATCTTCTAGAAGTCATCAAAGCCTGCCTCAACGCCAACCGTGAATGGCGTGCCGCTCTCGTGGGCGTGGGCAACATGGGCAGGGCCCTGCTCAACTATCAGGAATTTCGTCGCCGCGGCTTCACCATCGTCGGCGCCTTCGATTGCGACCCCTTCAAGATCGGCGAGAAGATCTACGGTCTTGAAGTCTATTGTACGAAGACCCTCATGGAGAAGGTGCCGGAACTCGGCATCGAGATCGGCATCATCACCGTTCCGCCGGAACGTGCCCAGCGTGCCGCGACGCAGCTGGTGGATGCTGGTATCAAAGGCATCCTCAACTACTCCGCCGCTCGCATCTCGGTCCCCGATCATGTCTTTGTGGAGTATGTGAATTTCTTCCATCAGATCTACTCGCTCACGTTCAACATTTCTACAAAGCGGCGTTGATCCCAGCGCATTCAGGCCCCTCTTCGTGAGGGGCTTTTTTGTTTTGTACGTTCTGCGGCGTTCCTGTGGAGGCAGTACGGAGTTTTTTTTCTGCTTGACACGATAAGAGCGGTCTATCTACTTGCTCAACGGGCTTCCATAGCTTACAAATAAAGAAAGGACGCCAGTGTGGCGATGCTGTCAGGCTGGGCGTTTTCGTCATACAGATACCGGATATCCGGCACTTACAGAGCATTTCGAACCGTGCGCAGGAATTCTGCCCCGCACGGCTCTCCAAGGAGATACACATGGAAAAGTTGGAACTGCTGGCACAGCGTATCGATAGCCTGCTTCAGGAACTCACCCGCCTTCGTGAAGAAAACCATCATCTTCGTGAAGAGGGCAAGCGCCTTCGTGAAGATCTGGAACTCGGCCAGATGGCCTCTGATGAGCTTCAGGAAAAGCTGAACCGTGAACTCACCGTTCGTAGCGAGGCCTTCAGCCGCGTGGATGCTCTCATCAGCCGCATCCAGAGCGCTCTGCCCATGCAGGAAAATCAGCAGAACGGATAATTTCAGACGACCGCCATGCATAGCTATCAGCTCGAACTTTGCGACCTCAGGGTGGCCTTCCGCACAGAAGCGGGGCCGGAACGCGTGGAGCGTGCCCGTAAATATGTTGATGAGCTGTACTCGCAGATACGCGGGCAGGGCGGTCAGCTTGGCAGAGACAGGCTGCTCACCATTCTGCTCATCGGGCTTGCAGATGATATCCTGCAAATGAAGGAACAACACAGCAAGGCCGATGACCGTTTGGATGAACTGTTGAATTCTTTGAAAGAAAGCGGAACAGGAAGCTAGAGATCGCTTCCTGCAGGTTCGGATGACTTCGAGCGTTTCCGCTCCATATTCCCTGGAGTGTGCGTGGGGAACTAGCTTGCGCCGGCCTCACTAGCGTTAGCAGGGGGCCGAATCTCGGAATGGTGTGCATGCCCGCATCCTTGCGGGAAGTCTGAAGTTCCAGCT
Organism: Mailhella sp.; assembly: GCA_017522745.1. Lineage (GTDB taxonomy): Bacteria > Desulfobacterota > Desulfovibrionia > Desulfovibrionales > Desulfovibrionaceae > Mailhella. The sequence goes on along the minus strand of JAFWYI010000030.1, from coordinate 3,592 downwards.
AGGCTCCCACCTTGAGACCACCAGGTCTCGTGCCAGCAGTTTTTCACGGCATTCCGGGGTCTTTTCCTGCACTATCGGCAGTCTGTCCTCCTCACTCTGTTCGGCGTTCGCCAATTCCTAATGGGCCGCGGCTTATGGTCGCTGTCTGTTTTTGCGTACTCTTCGTCTTTCGGAACTACCGGGGGCAGCCCCGTCAACATATCGCAGGAAATACTATGGACAACACTATCCTTTACGCCTTTGCGCTGGGTGCGCTCGCACTCGGCTCTCTGCTCGGCGTCATGATACAGCGCAGCATCACCAGCAAACGTATCGGCGAAGCTAACGATCTTGCCCGCCGCATCGTGGATGAAGCCCGCAAGGAAGCTCAGGCCCAGAAGAAGGAGATCCTTCTCCAGGGACAGAATGAAGTATTCAGCCAGAAGCATGCGCTCGAGGTGGAGTACAAGGAACAGGAACGCGCGCTCAAGAATCGCGAAAAGAAGCTCCAGGATATCTCCGACCGCATGGAAGAGAAGATGGAGCGCATCACGCAGAAAGAGCATGACATCCTGCTCCAGGAAAAGGAGCAGACCCAGCGTGAGCGTGTGCTGAGCGAGAAGGAAAGCCTGCTCGAAAGCAAGCTCGACGAGCAGGAACGCCGCCTTGAGGAAGTTTCCGGCCTTACGGTCGAAGAAGCCAAGTCCCGTCTCTTCGAAGAGATAAAGTCCCGCACCCGCCACGAAGCCGCCAAGATGATGCGCGTCATCGAAACGGAAGCCAAGGAAACGGCTGACCGCAAGGCCAAGGAGATCCTTGCCTGCGCCATCCAGCGTTATGCCGGTGATTACGTGGGCGAACAGACCGTCACCGCAGTCACCCTTCCCAGCGAAGACATGAAGGGCCGTATCATCGGTCGCGAAGGCCGCAACATCCGTGCCCTTGAAGCCGCGACCGGCGTTGATCTCATCATCGACGATACTCCCGAGACCGTCATCCTCTCTGCGTACAGCCCCATCCGCCGTCAGGTGGCCCGCATGGCCCTTGAGCGTCTCATCCAGGATGGTCGTATCCATCCTGCCCGCATCGAGGACATCGTTCACAAATGTGAACAGGAACTGGAAGTGCAGATCCGCGAAGTGGGCGAACAGGCCACCTTCGATGCCGGTGTGCATGGCATCCATCCTGATATCGTGCGTCTGCTCGGTCAGCTCAAATACCGCACCAGCTTCACGCAGAACGTGCTTCAGCATTCTCTCGAAGTGTCTGCTCTCTGCGGCATGATGGCCGCCGAACTCGGCATGGACATCAAGCGTGCCCGCCGTGCCGGCCTGCTGCACGATATCGGCAAGGCTGTCGACCACGAGGTCGAAGGCTCTCACGCCGTCATCGGTGCGGATATCGCGAAGAAGTACGGTGAAGGCAAGGACATCGTCCACGCCATCGCCGCCCACCATGAGGACGTGCATCCTGAAACCGCTCTTGCCGTACTCGTGCAGGCTGCGGACTCCCTTTCCGGCGCTCGTCCCGGCGCTCGTAAGGAACTGCTGGAGAACTACGTCAAGCGTCTTGAAGATCTTGAAAATATCGCGGAATCCTTCGAAGGCGTGGCCAAATCCTACGCTATTCAGGCGGGTCGTGAACTTCGCGTCATCGTCAACTCCGACAACGTGGACGACGACAGCACCTACATGCTCTGTAAGGACATCTCCGCTAAGATCGAAGAGAACCTTACCTACCCCGGCCAGATCCGCGTGACCGTCATCCGTGAACGCCGCGCCGTGGGCTTCGCGAAGTAGTCATAATTCTGCCACAGTCCAGAGCTATACGCATTTTCTTATAATCTACAGTTCAAGAAGGTTTTCTTTCCATGTTCACTGCTCCCGCCGATTTCATTCCTGATTTCCAGAAGGCCGATGGCCTCATCGCCGCCATCGCACAGGACGCCGCCACCGGTGAAGTTCTCATGCTGGCCTGGATGAATGAGGAAGCGTGGAAGGCTACTCTGGCTACGGGTGAGGCCCATTACTGGAGCCGCAGCCGTCAGAAACTGTGGCATAAGGGCGAAAGCTCCGGCATGGTGCAGAAGGTCAAGGCCATCCGCCTCGACTGCGATTCCGACGCTGTGGTCATGGAAATCGAACAGATAGGCGGTTCTGCCTGCCACACCGGCCGCACGAGCTGTTTCTATCGCCGTATAGTTCCCGGTTCTGCCGAGGTCAGCATCTGCTGTCCTCAGGTATTCGATCCTGCTGAAGTCTACAAAAAATAGAGGTTCCGCCATGAATTCCCAACTCAAGCTCGGTATCCCCAAGGGCTCTCTCGAAGATGCCACCATTTCCCTTTTTGAAAAGGCTGGCTGGAAGATACATAAGCATGTGCGGAACTATTTTCCTGATATCAACGACCCCGAGATAACCGCGCGCCTCTGCCGTGTGCAGGAGATCCCGGAATACATCCAGAACGGCATCCTCGATCTCGCGCTCACGGGCAAGGACTGGCTGGAAGAACGTAAGGTGCAATACGGCCCCAAGGGCAGCGACGCTCCCGTTGTCGTCATCTCTGACCTTATCTACTCCAAGGTGTCCAACCGTAAGGCTCGCTGGGTACTGGCCGTGGCCGGGGATTCCCCCTTCCAGAAGGCTGAGGACCTTGCCGGCAAGCGTATTTCCACCGAATTGCTCGGCGTGACCAAGCGTTACTTCGAAGAGAAGGGCATCCCTGTTCAGGTCAACTATTCCTGGGGTGCCACGGAAGCCAAGGTGGTCGAAGGCCTTGCCGATGCCATCGTGGAAGTGACTGAGACCGAGACCACCATCCGTGCCCATAACCTGCGCGTCATCGATGAGGTCATGGCCAGCAATACCGTTCTCATCGCGAACAGTGAAGCCTGGAACGATCCTGAAAAGCGCCGTAAGATCGAACAGATAGACCTGCTCCTGCAGGGCGCTCTGCGTGCCGAGAGTCTCGTCTGCCTCAAGATGAATGCTCCTACGGCCCGCCTCGATGATATCCTCGGTCTCCTGCCCGCGCTCAATTCTCCCACCGTGGCCGCTCTCAAGGATCCTGCCTGGGTGTCCCTCGAAACCGTGGTCAATACCCACGCCGTGCGCGACCTCATCCCTCAGCTCCGCGATATGGGCGCCGAAGGCATCTTGGAGTACAGCCTGAACAAGGTTATTTAAGAGTTTTTTGTGGGGGAGATAATCTCCCCCACACCCCCATAATTCGCAAGGCCGATGCTGCCGGAACTGGCGTTCCGCTGAGCATTGGCCTTGCGTTTATGTGAGTATGGAAGGCTCGCTCGTGGCCAGCTGAAAGCAGAATCCCGATGGCTCCGAACGCAGTTCGGGGACATCGGGATTCTGAATCAGGGGGGGCGCGGGGGGAATTATTTCCCCCGCACGCTCTTACACAAACATATCAGGGTTGTTCACGCGGACGAGGTCGCGGCGGATGAGTTCTTCGGCGATCTGCACAGCGTTGAGGGCGGCGCCCTTACGGATGTTATCGGCCACGATCCACATGTTCAGGCCGTTTTCGATGCTTTCGTCTTCGCGGATACGGCCCACGAACACTTCGTCTTCACCGGCGGCGAGCCCTTTGCCGATAT
>JAFWYI010000029.1 GCA_017522745.1 Mailhella sp. | reverse complement strand
GATGAGATCGCGGGCGGTGCAGAGGCAGGGGACAGGGCGGAAGAGCACAGGGGCTTCAGCCTTGCTCTTGATGAGTTCCATCATGCCGGCAACGGCTTCAGCCTTGCCGGAGTTCGCCGCAAGGGCGGTGATGAAAAGAGTACGAGCCATAGGAGAACTCCTTGGAAAAAAATTCAGCCGCATGGAAAACAGCCGCACATTACAGAAATAAACTCCTGCTAGTGTAATATGCTCGGAAATTGAGTCAAGAGGCAGGAAATACAGAGGAGATAGGTCGGATTAGGTAAAAAAATGTATAACTAATTGTTTTTATAAGACAAGTGATTCGTTTTGTGAAAAATTGTTTGAGCGCTCAATTTAATTTTTTTAGGCATACTGTGATTGCACCGTAAAATGAAGCGGGGCGCAAGCGTTTTTCCAGCGGCAGGCTGGAAGAAAAAACAGACGTGGAGGGCCATTAACGCAAAAAGGCTCGTCTTTCGACGAGCCTAAATGGCGAAGCGGAAGGGACTTGAACCCTCGACCTCCGGCGTGACAGGCCGGCGTTCTAACCGACTGAACTACCGCTCCAAATATGGATGAGCTTATGCTCTTGATGTCGGCATGGTGGGCAGTACAGGACTTGAACCTGTGACCCCCGCCGTGTGAAGGCGATGCTCTACCAACTGAGCTAACTGCCCATGCGCTCGAATGTGTTTATGGGAAAAGGCAGAGGCTGTCAACAGAAAAAATATCCCGGAAAAAATTCTTCCCTCGCTCTTTTTTCCTGCAATAAAAGAGAAAAAATCCCCTCGGTCTCCTATTGACTTTTTCTTTTCTTCGGCGTTAGCGTTTTACCAACACAAGCAAAAGGAACATCCATGCTTCACACTTCTTCTACCACCTGCCTCCTTGAAACCAATGCTTTCGGCTTTGGCTTCTTTTACTTTAGTGAGTCCCGTGGTCGGAAGGATTGCTGACATCTACAAAATGCAAAACTTCAGGCCGCGGGCGTAACGTCGGTGGCCTTTTTTATATGCTTTTTCCGGCGACGCCTGCAGCTGAAACCTCACTGTGAGGACTCTGTATGGAATCCGTAGCCAGCAGAAATGCAGTTCATGTTGTCCCTCCTCCCTGAGCGGAGCGGCTTTCGAATCCCTGAATAAAGAAACGCCGCATGGAAAACTTCCAGAACCGAAGAGAAAACAGGAGTGAGTCATGAAAAGATATTATCAGCCCGAAATCGAAACCGCTTCGATAGACGAAATCAGAAAGATTCAGCTTGAACGCCTTCAGGCACAGGTGAAGCGTGTTTACGAGAACGTACCTTTCTACCGTGACAAGATGGACAAGGCTGGCGTGAAGCCTGAAGACATCCGCGAACTTGCCGATCTCGCCAAACTGCCCTTCAACTACAAGCAGGATCTGCGCGACACCTACCCCTACGGGATGTTCGCGACCCCGCTCAAGGACGTTGTCCGCCTGCACGCCTCCAGCGGTACTACGGGCAAGCAGGTCGTCGGCGGCTATACCCGCAAGGATCTCGATATCTGGGCTGACTGCTGTGCCCGTGCCCTCACCGCCGCAGGATGCAGTGATGAAGATGTGGTCCATGTCTCTTACGGTTACGGCCTGTTCACCGGAGGTCTCGGTGCTGACGGTGGCGCTATGAAGATAGGCGCCGTGACCGTGCCTGTTTCCAGCGGCAATACCAAGCGTCAGGTCAACATCCTTAAGGATTTCGGTTCCACCATCCTCATGTGTACGCCTTCCTACGCTCTGCATATCGCGGAAGTCATGCGTGACATGGGCGTTACGAAGGATGAGATATCCCTCAAGGCCGGTATTTTCGGAGCGGAACCCTGGACTCATGAAATGCGCCTGCAGATCGAAGAGATGCTCGGTATCAAGGCTTACGATATCTACGGACTCACTGAGATCATCGGTCCCGGTGTGGCCTTCGAATGTGAAGAGCAGACCGGCATGCATGTGAACGAAGACCACTTCATCGTGGAAGTTATCGACCCTGATACCGGTGAAGTGCTGGGCGAAGACGTGCAGGGCGAGATAGTCTTCACCTGCCTTACCCGCGAAGCCTTCCCGCTCCTGCGTTACCGTACCCGCGATATCGGCGTCATCACCCGCAAGGCCTGCTCCTGTGGCCGTACCCTCATCAAGATGACCAAGCCGCGTGGTCGTTCCGATGATATGCTCATCATCCGCGGCGTGAACGTGTTCCCCAGCCAGATCGAGACCGTTCTGCTCGAGCAGGGCTATCTGGCCAACTACCAGATCGTAGTGGACCGTGTGGACAACTTCGATACCATCGAAGTGCAGGTGGAAATGACGAACGAGACCTTCTCGGATACCGTGCGCGGTATTGCTCAGCGCGCCAAGGCTCTGACGGAAGGACTCAAGTCCATGCTGAATATCAACGCTAAGGTTACGCTGCTCGAACCCAACACCCTGCCTCGTTCCGAAGGTAAGGCCAAGCGCGTCATCGACAATCGCAAGCTGCACGACTAGGAGGATATCATGGTAAAACAGCTTTCTATCTTTGTTCAGAACAAGTCCGGCAAACTTGCCTCCTCTGTCAGCGTACTGCGTGATAACGGCGTGGATATCCGCGCGCTCACCATTGCCGATACTCCTGATTTCGGCATACTCCGTCTGCTCGTGGATGATGCCGCTAAGGCGGAGAAGATCCTGCTTGAGAGCGGTCTTCTCGTGCAAAGCACTGATGTGGTAGTCGTGGCAGTACGCGACGAACGCGGCGGTCTTGCCGCTCTGCTGGAACCCATGGCCGAAGCCGGTGTGAATATCGAATACATGTATTCTCTGATAGGGCGCAGTACTTCTGACGCATACATGGTGTTCCGCGTGACCGATACGGCCGCCTTCCTCGCCATGCTGGAAGAAAAGGGGCTCAGGCATGTTACCCCGGCCGAACTCGGACTGAAGTGAACGTGTTTCTGATCCACCCATTAACATCTTAAAGAGCTGAATAAAGAAAAGCCGGTCTTC
>JAFWYI010000028.1 GCA_017522745.1 Mailhella sp. | reverse complement strand
GGCCGCGATGGGCTCATGCCCTTTGACGAGCATCTCGCCGCCTATCTCCGCAAATGCGACAAGCCTATCCTCCTTGTGGTGAACAAGGTGGACGGCGCTGAAAAGGAAGAACTCATGATGGCCGAATTCCACGGTCTCGGCTTCCCTGTGCTTGCCTGCTCCGCCGAACACGGCTTCAACCTTCGCGCTCTCGAAGGTGAACTGCGTGATCTTCTGCCCGAACCCGATGAGTTCGAGGAAGAGGAGAACGAGGACGCTCTTCCCGCCGATCTCGAAGAAGACCGCGACAAGCCCGGTGTGCGCCGCCGCAAGCTCGGCGACAGCATGAAGCTCTGCATGCTGGGCCGCCCCAACGCGGGCAAATCCTCCATGACCAACGCTTTCATCGGTGAAGACCGCATGATCGTGAGCGACATGGCCGGCACTACCCGCGACAGCGTGGACGTCACCGTGGAGAAGAACGGCAAGAAATACACCTTCGTGGATACCGCCGGTGTGCGCCGCCGTGCCCGCATCACGGACACCGTGGAACGCTTCTCCGTTAACTCCTCGCTCAAGAGTACCACCAAGGCTGATGTCACCTTCCTGCTGCTCGATGCCACCGAAGGTCTCACCGCTCAGGATAAGCGCCTCATCGAATTGCTGGACGAACGCAAGACGCCCTTCCTCATCATCGTCAACAAGATGGACCTCATCCCCCCGAAGGCCCGCACCCAGCTGATGAAGAACTTCCAGGAAGAACTGAGCTTCTGCTATCACGTGCCCGTGGTGCCCACCTCCGCCCGCACCGGCGAAGGTCTCGACAAGCTCATCCCGCTGGCTGAACGCATCTACATGGAATGCGGTACCCGCGTCTCCACCGGCCTGCTCAACCGCGCCATGGAAGAGACCCTCACCCGCCATCAGGCCCCCGTGGTGCGCCGCGTGCGTCCGAAGTTCTTCTATCTCACCCAGGCCGAAAGCGAACCGCCGACCTTCGTCTGCTTCGTGAACGACGCCGACCGCGTGGCCGAATCCTACGCCCGTTACCTCGAACGCTCCCTGCGCCGCATCTTCGGCATCAAGCACGCCCCCATGCGCCTGCACCTGCGTTCCTCGCATGGTAAGAAGGAGAAGAAGTAGTTGGCAGGGGGAGGGAAGGGAACTTTCTGTAGAAATATTTGTAAATTTATATCACTTTGAAATATAATAATTAATTTACAAATATAAAACAGAATACTCACCAAAATACTCACAAATTAAAAAGATGTGAGTGGATTCCTTTGGATGAATGTGAGTATCCTTCTCTTGGTTTCAACCATCTCTCGCAGAGGTGCTATCCCCTCTTTTTGCTGTTAACGTCATCAGGCCGCCTTCGGGCGGCCAGATGTATTTAAGGTAACCCCACCTAAGCTTATCAAACATCTACCCAAGAAGCCATCGTCTATAGACGATTCATTCCTCAATAATACTCTGCGAAACTAATGGATTCCCTGAGCTCTGGGACAACCCGTCACCAAGGAGAATCCAATGAAATCATTTGACCTTTATGATCTTCTTAACAATACCAGCACTACCATTATTCAAGCTCGTCAGGCCAAAGATATGACGCAAAGAAATTTGGCTGACGAAACCGATATTTCTTATTCCCATATGTTCGACATCGAAAACGACAAAGTTGATATGGGATTGACCGTATTCAAACGGATAGCCACTGTACTGGGATTGGCAAAACGGCCAGAAGAATAACCTGTAGCTGAGGTATATTCCCACATAAGCAATAATACTCAGAACAACGGGAAACATGGGAATATACCTCAGTCCAACAAGAACCTTTTGTCCTTCTCGGCTACACCATATCAATGCCAGCGTGCTTGGCTGCAACACTCATGGCCGCCAGCGTTCGATCGTTTACGTTTTCTGCTTCTTCAAGGCTAACAACACTGTTGAGGTATTGCTTTTCGTAATACTTGGAAACGGTTTTGATACTTGAAGTTCCCTTTTTCTTTTCGGCCGCCGCGACCATTGCGGCTTCCTGCTTTTCGACTTTCTGGGCGTTGCGCTCAGCCTGTACTTTACGAGTGTTGGCTTCGGCACTGACCTTCCGAAGCTCTCGACTGCCATCGCCCTTTACATTTGCTGAGGGACGCCTTTTCGCGGCGGCTTCACGCTTCTTTTCCAGACTGGCTACTTCTGGAGCAGGGCGATTTTTCGTCCTGGCTTCAAAGGCAAAGGCTTCACGATACTCTTCATCTCGCTGAACGAGTTTATCTTTCGAGTCTTTCAAAATTTCAGCAATATAAGTCATGCCTTCACGAATTTCCTTATAGCGTGCCTGCACCTCTTCCTTGGAAAATTCACCCTTCTTATATTTTTTCAGAAGCGTATTGAATTCTCTCGTATAGCATTGCAGACTTGCCATAGCATACTGCTCGACGCGGCTTGCATTGCGCATATCGGCATTCATATCGGCCTGATAACTGCGCATACGCTCCTTATCGTTTTTATATTGTGATCTTTTTGCATGTACATAGCCTACCAAGGCACCACCAAGCGCACCAATACCAGCACCGATCGCAGCTCCCTTCACATTGCCTGTAGCAACTCCTCCCACAACGGCACCACTAACAGCACCCAGACCGGCACCAATGAGAGTGCGGCTGATGAGATCTCTTTTAGCCTGCTCCAAGTCTTCAAAAGGCTGGTAGCACTGGGGGTAATATTCTGGTTTCATCTTCATGATAGATGGCGTTGGCATACACGCTGGCATCATGAGAGATATAATCATAAAAGGAATGAGCATGAATCGATTGAAACTGATCAGCGAGAAAACTTTAGACAACGACATAGATCACTCCTACCAATAGGTATTTAGTTTTTTCAAAAGCCAGTCAGGAAGAATGTCGCGCAGGGCACTCTTTTCATCCAACACTTGTACATCGGCGCTCAGATGCTTTTCAAGAACCCGGACGCGACGTGTCATACTTCTGCTGAATCCATCATCGTGAGCGAATTGCAGGGATACTTTTTTGAGCTGCGGCATGATTCGAGATTGCTCAAATCGACTGCATTCTTTTACCATCGCCAAGTAATAAAACAGTGCGCTTTGGATGCCTTCCATGAATCCTCGGATATCCTTTTCCATTTTTTCTTTTTCCGCATTATGTTCAGATGAATCTTTTCGGGCGAGGTTTCCGTAGGCCTCCAAAAGACTTGCAAGCTGATACCCACGAGAGCCGTAATTAGCGATGGTTTCAAGCGAGAATAACGCTCCCACAAGAGTCTCACGTATCATACGTTCTTCACTCTCATTGACCTTTTCGTGGTAGAGCGAAGCCGTTGCCTCAGCCTGTGCGAGTCTCTGCTTTAATGCGGGATCTTCCACAAAAGTGGTGATGTGGCGAATAACGGTACGCACGTCGTCTTTTTCGGTGGCTTGGGCAGCCTTGGGGGCAGTTCTGTTTTTCCATTCTTCAAAAAGGCTGTCCCGGCGTTCCTTTGGGGTAAGAATACTGCCCAAAACGATTCGGAATCCCATATCGTCACGGACTTGAGCCTTTCCGTCCACATAATAGGCGGCCTCCACTCTATGCCCTGGGTGAAGTTCTTCCTGTGTGGTTGAACGCCAGCTTCCGCCCTTCATGACAAAGCCGCCGTAGCTTCCTATCTGCCTGCCTCCTGCTACAAGTCGGAAAGGAGAAAGAATCATTTCCGAACAGTTGCCAAGCATATCGTAAAGACCAAGGGGATTGGGCTTTCTTGCACCGATAGGAGAAAGCCCATGCAGGGATGAATCGTATAGCTGCGCTGTGATATACTCCCGGTAATCTTCTCCCTCAGGAATGGGATGAAGTGATGTCTGGCTGCGTTCAGCAATGCTTACTTTATGCCCGCCACGAGCCGCGAATTCCCATTCGGCCTCAGACGGGAGGCGAATGAAGGATGAACGCTGTTCCTGAGCAAAATACGGCAATGCCTCTGGATGGTTCTGCATCAGCCACTCAGAGTAACGGCGGGTAAACTCAAGAACATCGAACCAAGATATTTTCGTCATGGGCAGATAGTCGTCTGCTTCAAACTTGAAGGGAGCTCCCTCTGCTGACGGCTCCATTACAGCTCGCCATTGCGCCCTAGAAATTTCGTATTTGCCTATAAAGTAGACATAGGGGGTAATGCCCGAATTGCGAGCTTCCGAATACACCTTGTCGGATTGAAGGAATTCAACGATGCCTTTTCCCCAGGCAGATGGGATGTTTTCCGGCTCAAAAGGAGCGCTGATAGACAGCGTGTGCCTCTGCTCTGCATACTGCCCCCTATCCCCGTTGCCATCCGTCGCTGCCCCCGCAGAAGATGAGAGCTGGACACCTTGCTGGATATCCGTGGCATCAAGATATCCTGAGCCAGGAATGCACACTGGGCGCAGCGTCATTCCCAGTCCACCCGGCATGGGAAGAATAACATCCCCCTGGGCGGGATGGGGTTCGGAAACCTGAGCGGCATTCAGCATCGCACTTTTAGGCTTGAACTTTATTGCGGCCTCCACTGGTGAAGCCCACATGAGGGCAGCGCATAAAATAAGAATGAGTCTAGACATGACGGCGAAGAACCTCCGCAGGCTGAAGACGGAGCAGTTTTCTACCCGCACCGACACAGCATATGAGGGAAAGAATAAGTGCGCCAGAATAAAGCATCGCTGTGTAGATGGCCGGAATACGGCATATCGACTCCCCATGCTGGAGATACGATGCGCATACGACATCAAAAATGACGGCCGCACCGCCATAAAAGAGAAGCGATAACGAAGAGGCGCATATTGCACAAAGAATCATTTGCCCGACAGGAAACAGCAGGAGCGAGTATCCGGAAAAGCCCATCAGGCGGGCCTGGGCAAAAAAATGCTCCTTGCGGTTCACATTAGAGACTGCAAAGCTGGCAAGTGACATCATCATGCCGACGATGGTGACGCCTCCGATAAGTATGGTCACAAAGGAAAGGGTACGCTTCAGAGCCTGTATATTTTCAACCTCACGAGCAGAGGTATAGGACTCGATGCCTTCGCGCATGAGAAAATCCCGCATGACCACAACGTCATCCAGACTTTTTACATACATGCGGAACCCAGCATACGTCCTTTCGGGAGAACCTTCTTTGCCAGTCCATCCAAATTCAGGAACCGAAAAGCCGTCACGATAGCGTTCCACAGCCTCGGTAAAACTGAGCGGCGCATAAATGTGAGATTTCCAGTCTGCCGAATCAGGCAGGACGCCTAAGACGGGGACAGAGACAGAGACTCTTTCCAAACGTCCGCCATGCATACGGCTGACGAACAGCTCAAGGGAACGCTCCCCTTCTACAGCGGAAAGACTTCTTTCAAGCTGTCGGGTAATGACAACGCCCTTTTCCGAAAAGGTAATATCAGCATAACCCAGAAGCGGATCGCCTTCAGCTGTGGGGACAAGATCGGCAGAAAGCCTTTTCTCTTCTGCTCCTGCCAAGTTCACGCTGGCGGCCAGCGTTCTTGTCCGGGCAACGAGGAAGGAGACGCTGGGGTGAGAGGCCAGCTCTGTAAGACGTTCCTGAGTAAAACGAACACTGCCATACGGCGTGATGGACAACGTGGCAGGAGAGTTCAGAAGCCGCTGAGAAAGGGTATCTACAATGCCGAAACGTAATCCAGCCAGCAGAAGGATGGGGGTGAGGGCAGCGGCAAAAGCAAGGACTCCACAGAACGAAAGAAGATGCTCGTGGAGAAAATCCTTCCACGCCATAAACAGAGAAAGCCCTCTGGACGAGCTGGTACGGGACGGCTTTGAAACTGCACACTCCACTGGAGACTCCTCCTTATCGCCCCGAGAAGAAGGGGTGAGCGTCCAGCAAGTGCCATTGCTAGACGCGTCCAGACCTGCATCCTCTCGGCGAACTTCCAAAGTGGGAACAGAGGAATCTTTCAGCAGTGCGTGATCGTGGCTGACAAGAAGCAGTGCGGTATCGGTATGCTCCACGCACTTCTTAAAGAGAGACATGACCTGACGAGCCGTTTCCGGGTCAAGGGCAGACGTTGGTTCGTCGGCGAGTACCAGTCGAGGAGAATGGATCAGGGCGCGAGCGATGGCGGCTCTCTGACGTTCGCCATAGGAAAGCTGTTCGGGCTTATGGTCGAGGAGACGCGTGATACCGAGCATGTCGGCCAGCTCATGCAAGCGCGGTTCGCCTCCTGCGCCGAACCGCAGGCGATACGGCATGAGGATGTTCTCTCGAACTGAGAGGAAGGGAAAGAGATTGCCAGCCTGATGGACAAAGCCGAAATTATTCCTTCGCAGGGCGGCAAGCCTGTCATGCTCGTTCTTTCGCCACAGATCATCAATGGAAATGACGTCTCTGGAAGCGTCATGGAGCGAAAAGCGGGAGACTTCGTCAGGTCTGGAAAGAAGAGCCAGCATTTCCAGCAAGGTACTTTTTCCGCATCCGCTGGGGCCAATAATCCCCCACGTCTGCCCAAGGCCGACGCTCAAGGCGTCAGCCTTCAGGCAGAACACAGAATCGGAACTCCGATAGGTCTTGCTGAGACCTTCTATCTCCAGAACCGGGAACATGGCTTACGGCAGCGAAGTCAAAGGAACCCTATACATGGCGTCGGCAGGATCTGGGCTTCCGAAGCTCTTCCAGTTGGCGGTGTCGTTATGGTATTCCTTGTAGAGCTGAATCTTAGACTCCAGTTCACGGATCTTCGCATCCTGCTCCATGGAGCTCATGGCGCTCCAACCTTCAGCGGTCATGCCCATAATCCAACTTACATAGGGAAGCCCTTCGAGGAACTCCGGCAGAACCCCAAGTTCCGCGATATTGGCCGCAGAACCGCCTTCCTGAAGCTTGTTCGGGTCACGCACGGTCTGCGCGGAAAGAGAAACTATGCGCTGGAACAGCTGACTGCTGTCGATATCACGAGCACTCTTTGCCGCATCGACAACGGTCTGAAGCTGATAAGCCAGACTGTCGAGCTGACGCTTGTTAAGCAGAACGGTCACAGAGAGCGCTTCCGTAGGTTTGCCTTCGGAAAGACTGACCAGGTCCTTATCGACGGCCCAGGCTTCGAGCATTCTGGGAGCCTGAGTATTCTTTTCACTGCCCACGAATTCAAGCTGAGCGGCATAGCCGATGCACTGAGCTATTTGAGCCATTTTCTCTTCTGGAGTCGCAGCCGCCACAGCCTCAGGCTTCTGGGTCATCTGCCCTTCGGCATTCTGCTTCATGATCTTGAGAAGGATGTTGACCATAGCCTTGGAGAGCTTGCCAAATTGCTGACTGGCAGTCTGGGCACTATAGGCTGGAAGAGGGAGGTACACACTCTTAAGGTTGGCATCCTTTACACTGGTGAGAGTACGGTACTGCTTTTCCGTTTTCGTCAAGCCGTGCCGCTTTCCAGCTTCCGTCTGCAGGTGGACGACCAGAAGGCGTATCCCCTTCTGGGCCAGCAGGTCGCGCATTTCCTCTTCGTTCAGACCAGTAGAAGAATACTTGTCGTCGTTGCGAATGGCACCGGCATCGGTGATGAGGACTGCAAGCTTGACCGCGTAAGGATTCCAGTCGAGCCGTTCGATAGCCGACATGATACCGGCAAAAGCATCCTCATTGAAAGTGTGGGTGGAAACTTTAGCCTCGTCCAAATCATTCAAGCCACGTTCCATGACCTGCCTGCCGGAGACCGGAGTCAGAGGAGAAACGACACGGGAGACATACTCGATGTTCTGGTCATGCCGAGTGCTGTTTCGATAGGCCACGACACCAAGAGACAAGTCTTCGGCCAGGGGGCTCTTCTCAAGAGCATTATAGGTGTTGTGAATGAACTCCTTCGTCTTCTCAATGTAGGGCTTCATGGATATCGTCGTATCGATGACGAAGGCCACGCCGGATTTGAACTTGCGAGGTTCAGGGACGGCAACCGTCTTAGGGGCGACTTCTCCAGAGCCCGGATTGATACAGCCCACCTTGAGCATTTTGAGACCATACTGCTCATATTCAAGGGAATGGTCGAATATGGGCATCAGATAGAACTGCTCACGGGGAACCGCCGAAGCCTTGGGTTCAAGGGCGATGAGAGGGGACGACGCGTCAAGGGTATCGTGCCGATACTCCCGGACGAGTCTGGTCAGTTCGTCACTGAGCTTTTCCGAGGTGATGAGCTGGTTCAAACTGTCGTAGGAACGGAAAAACATGACGGGATCGCGCCCCATTCTTTCCGTGAACGTAAGGGAAAGCGCCTTGTCCCAGCGGGAACCGTTCAGACTGCGGATCCACTGAGTCGAGGAGGCTCCGGAAGAAGGAGACACTTCCAGCCATTCTTCGCCGTTGACGACCTTCTTGTCGTACACATAGAGCGGCGTGAACGAATCCACAACACCCGTGATTTCCGCGTTCGGACTTTTATACGACACCGTTCCGGGGTGGCTTATAACGCGCTGGTAGAGCGTTGTCTTGCCGGGAACAAGAAGAGGTTCACGGGCAGAGGCATACTCGCTTGCGCCGAAAAGCAGAGCCAGAGAACAGAGAATGGCGGGGATATGTTTCATACTTCACCAGAATGAGCAGTGGCGACTGAATGCCGAAACGACTAGAGAAGCCCTTCGAGGGCGCTGTCGTAGTCGGGGCTGGACGGAGCAGGTGCGGTGGGTTTGGGAGAAGCCTTAACAGAAGTTTTTGGGGAAGGAACACGAACGGGGTCTACAGGGGGAGTCACAATACCATTCTTGTAAGCCGCATAGGCAGACCAGGCTTCGGAAGCGATATTCACATCAAGAATTCTATTGAGTTCCAACGCCTTGAACATGGAGAAATTAATTCCGGCAGGAACATTGTACTGCTCGCCAAACTTCTCAAAGGCTCTTTGTGTAGCATCATCCAACACGCCGTTAACACTTATATTTTTATCGCCGTTAGCGATACACTGAGCCTGCATATAGGCAATAAGACGTGGGGGATCAGTTTTATAGTCTTCAAATTCACTTCTCATAGCCCTTATAACATGGGGATCTTCTGAAAAGATTCTATGCTGATTGCCAACTCTCCAATATGGTACACTCATAGTGTTGCCAACAATCTGTACCACACTGAATTCCGTAAGCATTTTTAGGGCTTGATGACGTCCATGCATAGCAACTGCTTCAGAGCCAATACCGAAGCCAACCCCTTTAATGGAAAAGCCTAAGTCCTTGGAGTTTTTGGCCAACATTACGTTTATTTCTCCACCGAACTTTCCGGGAATGGAAACACCGTTGCTCAAAAAGAGATTAAATGAAACTCCTAGCCTAGAAAAACTAGTGCTGTTTTTGGCAAAACCGTCGATCTGAGCTTGACTGCTGCCTCCACCTATAGCCGCCATACCTCTCATTTCATCGGAAGAAGAACTGAGATTGCGGTCGAACATGGAGATGGCACCGGTAATGGTGTAATCGGCAGTTGGACGTAGAGCCATGGGGGTCTGAGTCTGAATTTTGGATGCCTGTCTCAACAGCTGTTCAACCTGAAGATGATTGAAGTCGGAAGCATCATACTGCTCAACATAACGTACTTTGTACGAAATCTGAGAGATGGCATCACGCACCATTGTAGTGATGCTTCCTGGAATTTCACCTGTCCCTGAAAGGCCGGTAGCATCATTAATAGGCTTTACATAATAATATACTACACTGGTGTCTGGGGGATAATAACACTGTAATATAGTATCTAATTCCTGCAATGCAGAAGTATATATCGACTGACTGGGCTTAGAAACCTCCATTGAAGGAAGAACTGGAGCTTCAGCATTAATACATCCTGAAAGACCACCAGCGCAAAGCCCCAGCAGGAGCAATATTGTAGATATACGCATGAAATACCCCCTAATTGGTCAACCTAGAAGCGCGATTTTTTTGGAGAAGTAAAAATGACGGTTGAGTTATCAATTTTAGGATTGACAATTATAGGTCCAGTTACCTTTGAGCCTCGTTCAATGGTAACATTGCCTATGCCATTTTCTCCGTCATAGACCAGCCCCTCCTTCTTGCCCGACTTGATTTGATTGGCCATATCTTCTGCCCAAGCTCCATAAACTTTTGTTGCGTGAGCATCGGCCTTTTGCGATCGAATGCTATTATGTTCGTTCATGGCAGCGGCATAGGGATCATCATCGGCATATGAAAAATTGCTCTGAAAAATAAAACATAGTGCAGTGGTCAAAAAAATGATGCGTTTCATTGCTAGTTCCAAACTGTTATGAGTGAAAGCTATACCAAAGAATATTCCGAGCCGAGCTCAGTCTTTTTTCTTCTTTGGATTGGGGATTACAATGGAATCCTGAATGACAGTACGCCGTTTGACATTCACAAGCTCTCTGCCATCATTTTCTATGACACCAATACGAGAAGCTTCATCTCCGGTTATAACGCGTCCGGTGCTCTTTTGCTCCTCTATCCACTGACCAAGAGGCTTACCATCAATGATGATTTGAGTTTTATCTGACTTGTCTGTATCGATAGCAAGACCTCTGCAAGGGGCTATGCCTAAAATAAGAATTTCCAGAAAGGCAAATAATCGATAACGCATATCCACCTCGCATTGTAAATAAAGGAGGAAAAGCATAGGATGCTCTTCCTCCTTTATGAAATGCTTACTGATTCGAGATGCGACCGATATTGGTCTTAGCGCCTTCACCAGCGGTAACAACAGTGGAATTCTTGACAGTGGTTTCATTGACGGTATTGGTCATGGTACCACCCTTGTTGTCAATGACACCGATGTTGGTCTCAGCGTTTTTGCCAGCGGTAACGATGGTAGAATCCTTAACCGTGGTTTCGTTGATCGTATTGGTCATGGTGCTTTTGTTGGTGTTATTGGGGGCAGTCATTTCAATTTTCTTGGCGGCATGAGCCTGACCAGCGATAAGGGCCACAGCGAGAGCAAGAGCGAAGCTGAGCTTCTTCATGTTGTACTCCAATGTTAAAGGTAACTATACAAAGAAGGGAAAACCTTCGAGCCTCTTGTGAATATAGCAATGTATTTTATTAGATAGTATTCTTATAATTTATATCTTCAAATATTTCATTATTTTCAATATTAAACTCATTAAATTCAAATTTTAAAAATATAATTTTAATTCTCACGACTATTAAAACATTTTATAAAAAGTTGAATAATACTACCGTGGCGAAGATAACGTAGGTGTCGGCCTCTTTGGCGGATTCATATTCTTTCGAACATTCCCCTGATATCGAATACGAGGATTAACGCCAGCCGCATCCGTTTCTTCGACGCCGTTATTATTCCACGTCCAGAGGTGGCCTTCCTTCGTATCAATGATGAGGATAGGGCCGCCGGGACTGGCAGGAATAGCTTTGTAGCGTTCGTTTTCAGAAGCGGAGGCCGAGCCATGCCAGAAAAAACAGCCTGACAGCATAGCCGCGACAAGCACAGCCTTGAAACTTATCCTTTTCTTTACGCTGGACACG
>JAFWYI010000027.1 GCA_017522745.1 Mailhella sp. | reverse complement strand
TACGAAGCGAACGCGGCAGTCAGGGCGGCTACAGGCTCGCCATGAATCCCGGTGAATGTACGGCCGGTCAGGTCCTCCGAGCCATCGAAGGCAGTCTTGCCCCGGTGGAATGTCTCGATCCTGCCGGTAAATCCTGCAACTTTTACGATCGCTGTCCTTCCGTAGAATTCTGGCGCGGCATGGGCTCCTGCATCGACGCTTATGCCGACAGTGTAACGCTTCAGGATCTTGCCGGGAGCTGCCCCGCCATAGGCGACGCCCCCCATTAAACTACTTCCATCGACACGAAACGCCGGAGCCTTTTCAGGGGCCGGCGTTTTTCTATACGCTTTTCAGGTATTGCAAAGCAGACTGCAGCAGCTCTTCTGGAGATCTCGTGGCATCAAGCACACAGAAGCGTTCCGGCCATCGGGCCGCCCGGGTCAGAAAACCTTCCCGGATGCGCTGATGGAAGACCAGCGTTTCCGCCTCGAAACGCCCTTCGCTCTGCGTAAGACCTTCGCGGCCGTTTCTGGTCAGAGCGCGCTCCAGCCCCACTTCGACAGGCAGGTCGAGCAGGAACGTGATATCCGGCCACAGGCCATCCGTCGCATGGTCGTTCAGCTGCTGAAGAGCTTCCACATCCATACCGCGCCCATAGCCCTGATAGGCGATGGTGGAATCGGCATAGCGGTCACAGATGACCCATTGCCCATGAGCCAGTGCCGGGCGTATGACTTCGGCGACATGCTGGGCGCGGTCGGCAAGAAAAAGAAAAAGTTCAGCGCGGCGGTCCATCTTCTGCGATGCGGCCAGCAGGAGAGGGCGTATCTGCTGCCCCAAAGCACAGCCGCCGGGCTCACGAGTACGCAGGACATCGGCCCCCTGCGCTTTGAGCGCATCTTCCAGAAGCCCGATGAACGTGCTTTTCCCAGCGCCCTCAACACCTTCTACAGTAAGGAACATTGCCTTTCGTCCTTTTTTTCGGCCTTGCCTTTACGCTTCTCTTCACTTCCTGCGGGAACAGGAGTCCGGACCGGGCGGCAAAGACTGCGCCCAAGCAAATTCTGGTACGGACTCCAGGCCATTCCCTCATCCTGAACAGGAACGATACAGCGGCACTGATTGACCTTGGCGTCCATATTATCGGCAAAATGCAGGGCAAAGGCTTCCGGCGTAGCAGGAAGCGTGATGGCCCCGTATTCACGCTCACCGTGATGGCTGGCTACAAGATGCTTGAAATGCATGGCGAGTTCCGGCTCCAGCCCCGACTTCTGCAGGAAAGGCTCCAGCATGATGAGCCCCTGGGCGATGTGCCCGAGGAAACGCCCTTCGTCGGTATATTCGGTGGTAAGCATGCCCCCCATCTCATCTATCTTACCGATATCGTGAAGGAGCGCCCCCGCCAGAAGGGCCTGCCTGTCCATGTCCGGGTAATGCTCTGCCATGTGCATGCAGAGGCCCGCCACGGAAAGCAGATGTTCGAGCAGCCCGCCAGCATAGGCATGATGCATGGACTTCGCCGCAGGGGCACGGAGCAGCAGAGGCCGTATACGCTTATCGCTGAGGACGGAACGAACAAACTTCTTCCATGGCTTATGGGTGAACACTTCCTCGCAAAGAGCTTCGATATCGGCAAGCATATCTGCGGCGGGGCGCTCACTCGACAGGATGTAATCCTCCATGGGCAGGGCGGAGACTTCCTCTTCGCTGAGTACACGCAAGCCTTCCACCGTAAGCTGGAGCTGATCGCGGAACAGGGAGAGCCGCCCGGCGACTTCGACCATCTGCCCGGCGGTAAGCACAGGAAATGACTGACTGAGCGGACTCCATATCTTGGCTTCGAGCGTGCCGCTGGCGTCTTTCAGCTCCAGCCGCCAGTAGGGGCCATTGCGTGACTGTTGCATGGAGGCCTGATTGATCAAATAGACGGAACGTATCTCATCACTGGCCGTCAATGCGATTATATTCTGATGCTCTGCCATATCCACCTCAAAAGCATTTGACTTTGGAACCGAGCGCCGCTTAGTAAAAAAGAAATACGGCCAAAGACTGAATCTCAGCTTTTCACAGCCAGTTATGATTGCGTGACAAGCTCTTTTTTGTCAACACACGGAGCCCCCATGCGTATCCTCCTCAGCAACGACGACGGGATCCAGTGCCCCAACCTCCATCTTCTGTATGCGGCCCTTGTCGAGGCCGGACACGAGGTCCGCACTGTTGCCCCTGCTGCACAACATTCCGGTGCAGGTTCCAGCATCACAGTACACTCCCCGCTCCTGACGAAGAAGGTCATCCTGCCCAATGCCGCAGGCGGCCCCTTCGAGGGCATCGCCGTTTCCGGATCTCCTGCCGACTGCGTGATACTCGGTCTCCATGGTCTGCTCCCTGATTTCACGCCGGAACTGGTCATCTCGGGCATCAACCTCGGCCCCAACGCCGGTATGGACGTCTTCTTCTCCGGCACCATAGGCGCTGCCGTACAAGGGGCCATGAACGGCATCCCTTCCCTCGCCGTGTCCCATGCCGGGTACGGCACGACTGATCAGGACCACGCAAAGTACGTCGTCCAGCTGGCTGACCGCATAGACTGGAAGACCCTGCCCGCACGCCGGGTCTATAATCTCAACATCCCCGACTGCCCTGCCGCTGAAATAAAAGGCCTTAAAATCTGTCCGCAAAGCACGGACTGGGCCTTCCTCCAAGGCTACGACAAACGCACCGCGCCCAACGGGACCGAATACTACTGGATAAAGGATCCGTTCGAACACTTCCGCATAGAAGATGAAGGCTTCGATAAGAGCTGGATCCATGACGGATGGGCCACTCTCACCCCCCTGAAGCTGGATCTGACCGATCACACGCTCCTGAAAACGCTGGAAGATGCCTTGTCCGGAGATTAAAATCTCCTGCCAGCCACCCTATCTCTTGCGAAAAGTCTTCACAGCAGATAAAAAAAACAAAAGAAAGAGAGGCTACATCCTGTTCATGCCTCTCATGATCTGTGCCCCGGAGGGACGATATGCCTATCACTACGCCTAAAGAAATGTTCGACCGCGCCTACAAAGAAGGTTATGCCATCGGCGCATTCAACGTGAACAACATGGAAATCATCCAGGGCATCATGGAAGCCGGCGCTGAAGAGCGCTCTCCTCTGATCCTGCAGGTTTCCGCCGGTGCCCGTAAGTACGCCGGTCAGAACTATATCATGAAGCTCGTGGAAGCCGCTCTGGCCGACGCGGACATCCCCGTCTGCGTGCATCTCGACCACGGCCCCGACTTCGAACTCTGCAAGGCCTGCATCGACGGCGGCTTCACCTCCGTCATGATCGACGGCTCTCACCTGCCCTTCGAAGAAAACATCGCCATCACCAAGAAGGTCGTGGAATACGCCCATGACCGCGGCGTGTGGGTCGAAGCTGAACTCGGTCGTCTCGCCGGCGTGGAAGAACACGTCGTTTCCGAAAGCAGCATCTACACCGATCCTGATCAGGCCGTGGAATTCGTGGAACGCTCCGGCTGCGACTCCCTCGCCATCGCCATCGGTACCAGCCACGGTGCCTACAAGTTCAAGGGCGAAGCCAAGCTCGACTTCGAACGCCTCGACAAGATCTCCAACATGATGCCCGGCTATCCCCTCGTGCTGCACGGCGCTTCCAGCGTTCCGCAGGAATTCGTGGAAATGGCCAACAAGTACGGTGCCAATCTCGGTGACGCCAAGGGCGTGACCGAAGACCTGCTCCGTCAGGCCGCCAAGTCCGGCGTGTGCAAGATCAACATCGACTCCGACATCCGCCTCGCCATGACCGCCAACATCCGCAAGTACATGGCCGAAAACCCCGAAGCCTTCGATCCTCGCTCCTACCTGAAGCCTGCCCGTCAGGCTGTGAAGGACATGGTGCAGCGCAAGATCCGCAACGTGCTCGGTTCTTCCAACAAGATCTAAGTTCTTCGAGAACACATACAAGAAGGCCGTCTGGAAACAGGCGGCCTTCTTTTTTTATCACGAAAAATGCAAGCAGCCCTCGACAGAGCCTGCTTTTTCCTCCCGCCACTCGCGGCACAGCTCCAGAAAGGCTTCGTGGAAACGCCTGTCCTCTGTCAGTTCAGGATGGAAAGACGTTGCCAACACCCGGCCCTGCCGCACCGCCACAGGATATTCCTTCGGGCCCGCCGCCACAAAAGCCAGAACTTCCATAGCCGGAGCAACTTCCGCGATAAGGGGCGCACGGATGAACACAGCCTCGATATCCGGGCCTATGCCTTTCACCTCCAGCTTCGTTTCAAAGCTGTCCAGCTGACGGCCGAAGGCGTTGCGGCGAGCCCGGGCATCCAGCAGACCCAGATGTGGCTGATCGAGCCGCTCCCCCTCCGGACCTTCGATATCCCTGCACAGCAGGATGAGCCCGGCACAGCTTCCATATATGGGCATACCGACTTTGCCGCAGGTGATGAGGGCATCGAACAGCCCCCATTCCTTCATCAGCTTGCCGATGACCGTGCTTTCTCCTCCAGGGATCACGATACCGTCCAATGCCATGAGGCCAGCTGTCGTGGTATCTGCGGGGTCGAGCGGACGGCGTATCTCCGTCACCTCAGCGCCACAGCGTTCCAGCATCGTCCTGTGTTCCCTAAAGGCCCCTTGCAGCGCCAGCACGCCTACATGGAGCGTGCTGTTTCTTTCCTCGCAGGACCTGCTCACCAGCCACGCTCCTGCATCCGATGTTCCGGGGCGATGGAGCTTATCTCAAGGCCGGGCATGGCCTCTCCCAGCCCTTCCGAGACCTGTGCAAGCACTTCGGGATCATCATAGTTGGTGGTGGCCGCGACTATGGCCTTGGCGAACCTTGCCGGATCAGCAGACTTGAAGATGCCTGAGCCCACAAAAATACCATCACAGCCGAGCTG
>JAFWYI010000026.1 GCA_017522745.1 Mailhella sp. | reverse complement strand
GACCCGTCAAGGAGGTGCGGGCCGCTTCATCATAAAGGATACCGCCTCGGGGTGAGAGTTCTTTATCGTAGGAGCGGAATTCAACAGGTGTGGAACCTATATCAAGGCCATGCTTCTTGAAGTAGCCAAGAATGGCTCCATTGCCTTCATTATCGAGCCAATGCGTCATGTACTCCACGCCTTCCCGGTCAAGGCCGGTGCAGTCCATGAACACAGGGCCGGCAGCATTGTTGCGATCATCGATGAACAGATCCTGATAGACGTCCACCACGGGGTCTCCGTACTTATTATCAGGCTGCGTCACAAAGGGCCCAGCCGGCTTACCGTGCGGATCGCGCAGCACGCCGCCCCAGGTAGCCTTGCCTGCACGGGCAAAGTAGGTGGGGCCACAGCGGAACACCGGGATCTCAAGGCTGGCAAGAGATGCACCCGCACGATAGGCCATGGCTCGCCCGTCGCCTACGCAGTTGGGGCAAAGCCGGTTGTTGAACAGGTTGGCCGGCGTACATCCGGGATAAATGCGGATAGCCGATCCGGTACTCATGATAACCGCAGGAGCATGGAAAATATGTATCACGTCCTCACGCGTACTCAGGCCGATGGCGCCACAGGCCCTGTCTCCACTACGAAGCAGATCACAACAGGATACACGGTTGATGATCTCTACGCCCCGCTTACGGGCTTCCGTTTCCAGTACTCGCTTCTGATACTTACCGGAGTAGTGCAGATGATTGAGCATATCACCAGGCATACCGTGCCCGGCGAATTCCCATTTTCCCTTCCATTTCATGGGAATGCCCAGGAATCCCAGCGCTGCACCATCTCGTAGGAACGCGACATCCAAGTGCGGATAAATTCGATATCGCGGATAGTAGCCTGCTGACCGGTCTGGAATTCTTCAATCCAGGCGGCAAAGTCGTTACCGTGATACTCAGGAATGTAACACTGGAAATGGTCATTGCCAGTAGCACCTGCACCACTGTAACGCACATTACTCTTATCAGCCACGATGACCTTCATGCCGCGCTCAGCACTGCTGATGGCGGCCATGAGACCGGCAATACCGCCTCCGATGACCAGAACATCGGAATGATGATGAATCACGTTCATTCCTGCCATAATTGTCCTCCCATAAAAGGTGTCATTCAAAAGAAGAAGTCCACGTAGGACGACTGCTAACCGCATCGTCGCTCTCTTCCAGCACCTCACTGAAGAAACGCTGTTTATCGACGATATGGATACCTCGCTGATCCATATATATCAGGCCCATACGTCGAAGCCGTGCCAATGCTTTGGTAACGGTGACGCGGTGCATACCAAGAAATTCCGCCATATCGGCATGCGAAATAGCGATATTATTCTTATGAGCTTCGGAAGCATCAAAAAGAAAACTTCCCAACCTCTTCCACGAAGGAAGAAAATTTTGGGCATACGCATCGGAACTCTGCCAGCGAACCTTGAGCGCCAGCATTTTCAAAAGGCAGAGCGCCACCTCCGGACTATTGGGGATCACACGCTCCCAAAGAACCTTGCGGGAAAAAAATATCGTCCGGGCCGCTGTTTCACTTTCCATAAGATAGATAGGCACGGTATCATTGAAGAGTGCCACATCGCCTATCAACGAATGTTCATGCATGATCCATAACGTGCGTTGCTTGCCATCCTGCGTAACAGAGTAACAACGGAAACGCCCGGAAAGGACGAAATGCAAACCTAGGACCTTTCTCTTCGGCGGGAAGACCGTTTTATTGGGCTCCCACTGAACCTCCTGCCCCAGAGGAAAAACTTTCTCCCATGCGGTTAGTTCAGCATTTGAAACGTGGGGGGCCAGTCTGGCCAGAGGCAGTAGGGACGTCATCACGCTTCTCCATTCGACCATGGTGTTCCTTTTTTCACGTTATACCTGTCTAAGAAACTCAAGTCTGTAGTCACGGCTACACAACTTTCTTTTATGAATTTATGAAAACAACTCATATGCGCCGCAGCGCTTTCCTGCCTTTGTCATAGCAATGCGTACACGAGCTGAAATTAGCCTTTCTACCTCGCGAAACTCTCGTCTCAGGATGCATCCTTCGATGCCGTATATGGATATATTCAGAACGGCTTCTCGCTAGCTTTTTTACATATTTTCCATTTCGCAAGTGCTAAACTCTTTGCGGCCGCCCCATTGAACTCCCTTTTCGATTTGGTGGCACGCGTAGTTGCCAATACGCTATCAATGACGAATCAAAAGGATTTTTTATCATGTACGTAGAGCTGTATACTGGTTAGAACCACTAGATTAGCTTATTTTTCGATTAACCAAAAAAGGAAGGCCGATCACCTTCCTTTTTCTGTATGCGCTACTGATCGCGCCAGGGAACAAGCGGGATGACCGGCGCGCCCGGACGTCGGACCTCTATCCCTCTGCCGGAATGGACACAGACGAAATGGGACATATCGAATCCGGCCTCCTGCGGGCGGGCATACGGTACGGCCATGCGGCAGAGGATGAGGATATCCTCCGCAGCGACATCGCCCATCCCAAGAGCCTCACGTTCTCGCTCATCGAGTTCCGGCAGATAGTACGGCGCGACGAGGCGAACGTCTCCCAGCAGGAGCTGGTCCTCAGACTCAAGATCCCGCAAAACCAAAGCCGGACTTTCCGGCACGAACCGGGTGAGCAGGCAGCGTCGGGCCCCGTCAAGGGCTTCCATACCGTCGGAAAAAATCACTTCGTATTCCATGGGTGCGACTGTTGCATAAAAAACTCCGCCCGACAAGCGGAGCTATCTGCTCTTCTCGTGCCCGTAGATACCTCCGGCCAGGGCGCCAAGACCGCCACCGATGAGCGCTCCCATAGTGCCGCTGCCACCAGCGATGGCAGAAATGCCCGCACCAGCCAGCGCGCCCACCGCACCGCCGGAAAGCGCTCCCTGCTGAGTCCTGTTCATGTGGGTACAGCCCACAGCGCCCAGCGAGAGCGAGACGCAGAGCGCAACCGCCGCACACGCGGTCAAGCATCGTTTCATAGCTTCCTCCTTACGCATCTTTTGAGGACAGGCTCAGCGCTTTTCCGTGGTCATAGCCGGACGCACCATCTCCATCCATATCACGTCGAAAACGTGGCGCTCCTTCTGCTCAGGGTTCTGCACGTAGAATTCGTCGATCTGCCGCACGATATCCGGCCGGGCCTTGTCACGGAACGCTATCTGCCAGCCATTGGCAAAACGGGAAAGCTCCACCGTGCCGCCGCGTTCCTCCGCCACCTGCTTGAGCGCCGCCTCCATAGCCAGCGAACACTCCACCCCAAGCAGAAAATCCAGCTTCGACTGCGGCGCAGAGGCTTCCCACACGTAGCCGTTGAGCGCCGTCATGGGCGTATCCACCGAACTTTCCAGTGTTGCCGTATCCGAAGCTGAGGAGGAAGCTCCAGAGTCGTGCCGATGGCAGGCAACAGTCCCCAAGATAAGAGCGACAGCCAGCGCCGGTACAGCGCGTTTAAAAAGATCCAGGGTCATAGCACAGCTCCTTGAAGAGATATGCCATGACCCTGAAAAGTTACCGATGAGCGGTCAATGAGTATCAACGCGATCAAGCCTCGGTGCTGTCTGCCTCGGACTTGCGCACCACGACGTGGACAGACGGCTGACCTTCGGTCTTGACGGCACCGGCGGCCTTGAAGTCCGCCAGCCAGTTGCGACCGAGCAGTTTGAGCGCCAGCCATTCGGCGTTGTGCATGACCGGGCGATGCGTATCGATGACCGGCTGTTCACCCTGCTTCTGCTCCACTTCCTGCCCACGCCCGCGGGCGGGATGCGCGGCGTCCATGGTCATGAGGGTACGAGCTATACCTATCTTGCAGGAAGGACAGCTCATGAGGATAGGCGATTCGGACGTGTAACCGGCCAGCGCCTTCTGCAGATTGCCGCGCTTGCGTTCACGCAGCGTGTTGTAGATGTTCGGGCAGGTGTAGGCACCGGCACCGGATTCGCCGCAGCAGCCAGGATTCAGCAGGATGGATGCGCCGGCGATGCGCTCAAGCGCACGAGCGACCTTACCGCCATCCTTGGTGGCCTTCACGCCGGACCATGCCGGATGACAGGAGGAATGATAGATGATGCGTTCCGCTTCGTCCTGTTCTGTGACATGAGGCAGGCGGTCTACCAGAAGCTGGACGATATCGTTATGCGGCAGAGGTGCGCCGTCCAGACCGCAAAGACCATGACGCATGAGCGATTCACGGCAGGAGCCGCAGGCCGTGACCAGCATGGTCACATCGAAGCCTGCTTCTGCCGCATGCTTGAGTGCGGTGGCCACCACTTCGCGATTATGCTTGAGATTGCTCTCGTATTTGTCGGCATCACCAGCCGCCAGCACAGGATAACCACAGCAGAGGTGACTGCCCGGCATGACCACCGGGATGCCGGCATGCATCATGAGCGCCAGCGAGGCCTGCGCGATGCGGCGGTAGAACAGGCTGCCTCCACAACCCGGGAAATACAGCACGGCAGGCACACGCTTTTCAAGCACTTCCTGTGCCGACGTTCCGGCAGAGACAGGCAGGAAAAGATGCGCGGCGGCATTCCTGTCCAGATGCAGGCTCTCATACACGCTGACCATGCCCAGCGCAGGACCGCGACCGGAGAACAGGGGGCTGTCCACACGCTTGCGCCAGCCACGCGGCACGAGAGGCAGGAAGGAGTTCATCACGTTCTGTCCCAGCGCCGCCATCTTCGCGAAGGTAGGCACTCGCTTGTTCGGGTCGGAAGCCAGCACGTTGAGGACCTGCGACTTGATGGGGTGACCGCCCTCACCTTCACGCTTCACGTAGGCGAGCGAGCTGAGTGCCACTTCCGGCGAGTCGATCTTCACCGGGCACACCGAGGTACAGCGACCGCAGCCAGTACAATGTTCCAGCAGATGGCGCAGTTCCACGAGCAGACCGGGATCCGGCTTGCCGCTGGTCACCTGAGAATAGTAGATGGCTTCGATGAGCGCACCGAGGATCATGTTCTTGTTGCGCGGGTTGTACTGGAACGAGCGTTCCGGGTACACCATGGGGCATACCTGCTTGCACTTGCCGCAGCGGGTACATATCTGCACCTGCTCCAGCAGACGGATGAGACATTCCTTGTCCTGCAGGCCGGATTCGCGGATATCCGCGATGAGCCGGTTGAAGGAGAAGGTGAAGGGGCGGACAGGTAGCTTGCGGGTGACGAGCTTGCCAGGGTTCAGCAGGTCGCGCGGGTCCACACGCTGCTTGAACTCACGCAGTGCCTCCATCTGCTTCTGATCGAGGAAGGCTATCTTGGTGATGCCGATGCCATGCTCACCAGATACGGCCCCGCCGAGTTCCTGACTTTTGGCCATGACCTGCATAGCCACATCCTCAGCCTGCTCCATCATGCGGGGATCATTGGAGTTCACCGGGATGTTCACATGGCAGTTGCCATCACCGGCATGCATGTGGCTGGCCACGACGATGCGGCTGCCCTTCATGTAATCTATGATGTTCTGGATGCGCGAAGCCATGCGCGGGAAGCGCTCCTTCTGCTCGCCCAGCCATGCTTCCGCACGTTCGGCCACGCCTTCATCAGTGAGGTCCGGGTCGATGGTCGCCTCATCGGCCCCCGCCACGCGAGACGCGAAGGCGAATTCCAGATTGAAGGACGTATCGTCGATAGGGAAGCTGGGAAGGCGCAGAAGTTCCTGCAGCGCGTAGCGGTACGCCTCACCGGCGGCCACGACGTTGAGGACTTCGAGGTAATACGCGAATTCCGGGATACGCTTCATAGGCAGGACCACGTCCTCGTTCATCTTGAAGCCGGACGTGCGCTTGGCGATGGCCGAAAGGCGATGACGATCTTCCCAGAATTCCGCCGCCTGCTTATCATCCTGAGCGATGGCGGCGAACACGAATTCATCCTGCCCGGCCAGATCGGAGATAGTCTGCACGGTCTCGTCAAGCAGATGAGCATCGTTGCCGTCCACCTGCACGATGATGACGGAGATGGGATCGCTTTCATGCTTGTCGGACTTGCGCTGATAGTTGATGGCCTGCACGTACTTGGAGTTGAACTCCTCCAGTGCGGAAACACGCACATCGCCGCCGCTCTCGCGGATGCTGTCGCGCAGGGCCACCACCTTGCCCACGAGTTCCGCCGTGGGGACCATGGACTTGCCGTAAAATTCCAGCACCATGACCCTGGACCTGGATGGGATGGAGTGAAGGAGGAATGTGGCTTCGGTGATGATGCCGTCGATACCTTCCTTCTGCATGCCGGGGAGTCCGTCGAGCAGTTTGTTGGTCACGTCTTTGCCAAGACCTTCCTGCCGGGCATCGCTGCCCTTGAGGCTCACGACGCTGCGAACACCGCCGGAAAGATCCTTGACTTCGAACACCGCCGTCTCGTCAGGCATGATCTTATGCCCGGGATGTCCGACACGCTCGATGCGTATCATCTCGCCGGTGGGCGTGACCATGCTCCACGAAAGCAGATTGTCGATGGTGGTACCGTATTCGAAGCAGAAAGGACCACCGGAGTTCTCGGCCACGTTGCCGCCGATGGTCGAGGCCGTCTTGGAGGCAGGGTCCACAGTGAAGAGCAGCCCCTTGGACGCCGCGAAATTGATGGCATCCTGCGTGATGACTCCGGCCTGACAGGTCATGGTCTTAGCTTCGACATCCACACTCTTCGCCGTGAGACGTGTGGTGCTGACGACCACGGTACGCTTGCGGGCAGGCACCGTACCGCCGGTGAGCCCCGAAGCTCCGCCGCGGGGGATGATGGCGAACTTCATCTCGTTGGCAAGGCGCACAAGCGCACTCATCTGCTCAGGCGTGTCAGGTTCCACCACGAGCAGAGGAAGCTCCATGCGAAGGTCGGTCGCGTCCGTGGAAGAAGCGACCAGCGCACCACGACGACGCATGATGCAGTTATCGGGCATGATGGCGGAAAGCCGCCCCTTGAGTTCTTCGCAGAACGCCTGTTCGGCTTCGTAGGCGCTCCAGAACATGGTGATGCCTTCGCTGATGGCCGTGGCGTACTGATGCGCCAGAGACTGGGACTCGTTCTGATAATGCTCGTCCACGCTCTTCCGCACGGCAGAAGCGGATATGAAGGGATTATACGCCACGAGGAACAGCTCTTCCGCTATCTCGATGGCGAGCTGACGCACGCTCTGCGGCCAGCGTTCGAACTCATCGAGATTGATGCGGAGGATACGGTTGACCACATACTCGGCCGATATGGAAACATGAGGCCCTTTGTGGGGCATGGTTATCTCCTTGAAAATCCGAAGAGCGGAGAGCCGGACAGCCTGCCCGACGCTCCGCTCGGTGATATGAATCGCTGTTTATCGCACGTTGACGTTCAGTCGGGACAGGATATTGTTCCGGACCCATGAGGAGTCCAGCCATTCCAGAGGCTGCACGGGCACGCCGCCCACGAGGACGCCGAAATGCAGATGGTCACCGCCGGCAAGACCGCTCACGCCTGTGGTACCTACGGTCTGCCCGGCCTTCACCTCGTCGCCCACCTTCACCGCATAGTCGGTGAGATGGGAATACTGCGTCATCAGGCCGAGGCCATGTTCCACGAGGACCATGTGTCCATGGATGCCCAGATAATCAGCCCAGACCACACGCCCGGCCGCAGCGGCAGGGATGGGGGCCTGTGCCACGGAGGCAAGGTCGAGCCCCATGTGGGTCTGCTCGTCGATCTTCATCTTGGCACCGTCCACATAGGTGCGATGATCACCGAAATTTGCCTTCACCGCAGAACGAGGCAGGCGACGGAACGGCAATTCCCACAGGAACTTGGGCGAAATATTGTTCGGGTCGGATCCGATCTCGATGAGCTTGGCGTCGTTTTCTCTGCGGACGCGATTATTGGAACAGAGGTACTGTTCCAGCGGCGTCTCCATCTCAGGGCAGAGCTGAGCCAGTTCATTAGCTTTGAAATTGAGGAAGGAATCCGGGATGTTCAGCGTATCAGAACGGTATTTGCGATTCTGCGCTCTCACCAGCAGGCGGCTGGAGGTCACGTTCCCGGCCGTATCACGCGCCATGATGGCAGGCTGGAAGGAAGCCGTGGACATCCCGATGGGGAAGGGGAACAGGCAGGCGTAAGCACCGTTGGCCTGCTTGTAGCCGGAGAAGAACAGGTCGCCCACGCGCACGCCGGTCTGCTCGACCTCTTCGGACACGGTATACATGATGATGGCGG
>JAFWYI010000025.1 GCA_017522745.1 Mailhella sp. | reverse complement strand
CGCGGATGTCTTCGGGCTTCACTCCGGCCTTGTCCATCTTTTCGCGGTAGAAGGGCA
Organism: Mailhella sp.; assembly: GCA_017522745.1. Taxonomy (GTDB): domain Bacteria; phylum Desulfobacterota; class Desulfovibrionia; order Desulfovibrionales; family Desulfovibrionaceae; genus Mailhella. The sequence continues at coordinate 4,734 of JAFWYI010000025.1, read as the reverse complement.
CGGTGGCGTAGACGTGCGCCACCTGTTCCTGAAGGCGTTCGAGCTGGAGCTTCTTGATATCTTCGGCGGAAGCGGTCTCCACTTCCGGCTGATAATACTTGTTCATGCCGCGATCCCTATGCTTCTGCGCCGAGCTGGAAGGCTTTCTTGTTCAGTTCCAGCGCCTTGGCGGGAACACTGGCTTCGATGGCGGCCATCCATTCTTCCTGCGTGAAGTCGAAGTATTTGGAGAGCCTGCCCATGAGAGCGATGTTCACAGCGCGGGCAGAGCCAGCTTCCATAGCCACGGAAAGTGCGTCGAAAGCGTCCACGTTCACGCCGACGTCCTTCATCTTGTCCACGAGCTGAGCGGGGTATTCCATAGCGCCGATGATGACAGGCATGGGGTTGATCTGCTAGGTGTTCACCACCACAGTGCCTTCGGGCTTGAGGAAGCTCGTCCAGCGGGCGGCTTCGAGCAGTTCGAAGGAAACGATGAAGTCGGCTTCGCCTTCGTCGATGATGGGGGAGAAAACGCGTTCACCAAAGCGCACGTAGGTCACCACGGAGCCGCCGCGCTGGCTCATGCCATGCACTTCGGAGACTTTGACATCGTAGCCGCGGGAAAGGAGCAGACGGCCGAGGAGCTTGCTGGCGAGCAGGGAGCCCTGGCCACCCACGCCGACGATCATGATATTCTTGGTCTTCATTATTTTTCCTCCCCGTTGAGAGCGCCGAATTTGCAGAGCTGGGCACAGACGCCGCAACCGGTGCAGAGCGTGGCGTCGATGATGGCCTTGCCGTCCGCCATGCTGATGGCGGGGCAGCCGATGCGCATGCAGGCCTTGCAGGATTTGCAGGCATCCCTGTCTACGCAGAGCGGGGCGTTATGCTTCACATACTTGAGCAGGGCGCAGGGGCGGCGGGCGATGATGACCGAAGGTTCGGCCACAGCCAGTTCTTCCTTCACCGCGGCTTCGGTGGCCTTGAGGTCGTTGGGGTCGACCACGCGCACACGCTTGATGCCGATGGCGCGGCACAGGGCTTCGAGGTCGATCTTGCCGGCGGGGTCGCCCTTGAGGTTGACGCCAGTGGTGGGGTTCTGCTGATGGCCCGTCATGCCGGTGATGGAGTTGTCCACGATGATGACGGTGCTGGCGGATTCGTTGTAGGCGATGTTCACGAGGCCGGTGATGCCGGAATGCATGAAGGTGGAATCGCCGATGACGGCCACGGTCTTTCCGGCAAGTTCATTGTTGCTGGCCTTGTTGAAACCGTGCGTGCCGGAAACGGAAGCGCCCATGCAGATGACGGTGTCCACCGCCGCGAGAGGAGGCACAGCGCCGAGGGTGTAGCAGCCGATATCGCCGATGACCGTGAGCTTGAGCTTGGCCAGCGTGAAGAAGAGGCTGCGATGCGGGCAGCCAGCGCACATCATGGGCGGACGAGCCGGGATCTGGGCATCCACCACGGGGCCGCGCTGGGTCTTGCCGCCAAGGGCTTCGACCACGGTGTTCTGGAAGATCTCACCGATGATGGGGAAGAGGTTCTTGCCTTCCACGTTGAGGCCGAGGGCGCGGCAGTGACCTTCGATGAAGGGGTCGAGTTCTTCCACCACGATGACGCGTTCATAGGAGGCACAGAATTCGCGCAGGAGCTTTTCGGGCAGGGGCCACACCATGCCGAGCTTGAGTACGCCCACATCTTCGCCACACACTTCGCGTACGTACTGGTAGCAGGTGCTGGAGGTGATGATGCCGAGCTTGCCTTCGGTGCCGCGCTCCCAGCGGTTGAGGGGCGAGGTCTCGGCGTATTCAGCAAGATCGAGCATGCGCTGTTCCACGATGGGATGACGGCGCCTGGCGTTACCGGGCATCATGACGTACTTGGCGATGTCTTTCTTATACTCTCTGGGCTCGAAGTCGGCGCGGGGGCTTTCTTCCACGATGCTCTGAGAATGGGCGACGCGGGTACACATCTTGAGAAGCACGGGCGTGTCGAAGCGCTCGGAAAGCTCGAAGGCGGCCTTGGTGAAGGCGAGGGCTTCGGCAGAATCCGAAGGTTCGAGCATGGGAGCCTTGGAAGCGCGGGCGTAGTGGCGGGAATCCTGTTCGTTCTGGGAGCTGTGCATGCCGGCATCGTCGGCAACGCCGATGACCAGACCGCCGTTGATGCCCGTGTAGGTGAGAGTGAACAGAGGATCAGCGGCCACGTTGAGACCCACATGCTTCATACCGCAGAAGGCGCGGCGACCAGCAAGGGACGCACCGAACGCGGATTCGGCGGCGACTTTTTCGTTGGGAGCCCATTCGGCATATATTTCTTCATAGGTGGCGGCGTACTCGGTTATCTCGGTGCTGGGAGTGCCCGGATAGCTCGAAACGAAGGAGCATCCGGCCTCGTACAGGCCGCGAGCCACAGCTTCGTTGCCAAGCATGAGTCGTTTCATGGTGCATTCCTTTTATTTTTAATGATGCGATGTGAGCGGATAAGGGAGGGAAGAACTTCAGGCATGGATTAGCACATGATCTGTTCTTCCACAAGGCGGCCAGCGCAGTATTTGCGGCGAAGGGCCGGTTTTTCGATCTTGCCCGTGGGGTTGCGCGGGATGGTATCGAAGATGATGCGGCGCGGACGTTTGTAGCGTGGCAGGGTGGCGCAGAATTCGTTGAGGGCCTCCTCCGTGCTGGTGAAGCCTTCCTTCAGTTCCACGATGGCCACGGCGATCTCGCCAAGGCGCGGGTCGGGCATGCCGATGACGGCCACGTCCTTGATGGCGTCGTGCGAGCGCATGAAGTTCTCGATCTGGACCGGGTAGATGTTTTCACCGCCGGAGATGACCACGTCCTTCTTACGGTCGACAAGGTAGATGAAGCTGTCCTCGTCGAAGCGGGCCATATCGCCGGTGTAGAGCCAGCCGTTCTTGATGCTTTCGGCCGTGGCTTCCTCGTTCTTGTAGTAGCAGAGCATGATGCCCGGGCCGCGCACGATGAGTTCGCCCACGTCCTCGCCGGAAACGTCGTTGCCGTTTTCGTCCACGATGCGGGCTTCCCACAGATGGCCGGCCTTACCGATGGCACCGACCTTGTGCAGGTTTTCCATGCCAAGATGGACACAGCCGGGGCCGATGGATTCGGAGAGACCGTAGTTCGTGTCGTACTTATGGGTGGGGAAGTAGCCGAGCCAGCGGCGGATGAGGCTGGGCGGTACGGGCTGTGCGCCGATATGCATGAGACGCCACTGGTCGAGGTAGTAATGGGAAAGATCGATGCGGCCGGAATCCACAGCGTCGAGCAGGTCCTGCGCCCACGGTACGAGCAGCCAGACGATGGAGCATTTCTCCTCGGTGACGGCACGCAGTATCCATTCGGGCTTCACGCCGCGCAGAAGCACGGCCTTGGAGCCGGAAAGCAGAGAGCCGAACCAGTGCATCTTGGCGCCGGTATGGTAGAGCGGCGGGATGCAGAGGAAAACGTCGTCGCGGGTCTGGCCATGGTGGGTGGCTTCGGTGATGCAGGCGTTCACCAGAGCCTTGTGGTCGTGCAGGATGGCCTTGGGGAAGCCGGTGGTGCCGGAGGAGAAGTAGATGGCCGCGAGGTCGCGCTCTTCAAGCACCAGAGGCGGCGCAGTGGGGGCGCAGTAGGTGACGAGTTCGCGGTAGGATTCTGCAAAGGCCGGGACTTCGATGCCCACGAAGAACATGGTGGTCACTCGGCCGAGGTGCTGGCGCTCATCGAGCAGGGGCTCGATACGGTCGGTGAACTCAGGGCCGAACACAAGCACTTCCACGTCCGCAAGATCGAGACAGTAGGCGATCTCTTCGGAGGAGTAGCGGAAGTTCAGCGGCACGGCAAGGCAGCCCGCCTTGAGTATGCCGAAATAGATGGGGAGCCATTCGAGACAGTTCATCAGCAGTATGCCCACCTTGGTCCCGCGCTTGATGCCGCGCGAAAGCAGAAGGTTGGCAAAGCGGTTGGCCTTGGTGTCGAACTGTGCCCAGCTCATCTCGCGCCGGTAGGGGAGATCGGGCCGGGTGTTTTCGATGAGGCTGAAGTCTCGCCACGTCACAGCGTTATCGCGTTCTTCGGAGGGGTTGATCTCCACGAGGGCGATGTCTTCTCCTGCGAGACGTGCGTTTTTTTCCAGAAAATCAGTGATGACCATGAAGGCTCCAGACAAGAATGTCCCCGGAGACGAGGCCCGCGGGGAGCGGTAATGCACAGTCTTTCTCGAAGAAAGATTTTTGATGATTTTGTACAGACTTTTTCCCCAAGTCAATAAAATTTGGGGTAAATGGTATTACAAAAATGTCAAATATCGGTTTTATGCTATAAAAAAGCCCCCGCCATAACGGCAGGGGCCTGTATTCATGAACGAGTGCTTCGATCAGATGTCGGCACCGTTACGCATGATCTCGAAAACGAGACCATCCGGATAGGCCACGAAGCAGTAATCGTCGCTGGGGCGGACCGTCACACGGCAGCCGAAGTCCTTGACGAGCTTCTCGGCGAAGGTGTCGGGATCGTCCACACGGATACCGATGTGGTTCAGACCGCGGGCGGCGCCGTTGGGCTGTTCGGCATCGGCAGGAGCGAGCTTGAGGAAGATGGGCGTGCCGGCAAGGTCGACCACGGCACCATCGGCACCACCGAACTTGCGGTATTTGACGAAAGTGGCACCAAGACCCTTGGTCCAGAATTCTACCATGGCATCGAGGTCAGTGCAGAGAAGGTGGATATGGTCGAACGTACTCAT
>JAFWYI010000024.1 GCA_017522745.1 Mailhella sp. | reverse complement strand
GTTCCAGGAAGTCGGTCTGACCGCTCCTATCAGCTGGATCCCCGTCGACCGTCCTGACGTCATCGCTAAGATGAAGGAACGCGGCCTGTTCGAAACCGTCATCGAAGGCGGCATGGCTGGTAGCGAAGGCTCCAATATCCCTTGCGTTTCCGACCAGAACCAGATCTTCACCACTGCCGATGTTTCCGAGGATCTCGCCTATAAGATCACCAAGGTGTTCGTGGAACACGCCGATGAGATCAAGGCTGCTAACCCCGGCTGGTCCACCTTCAATCCTGAAGACGCCTGTAAGAAGGCCACCCTTGAGATGCATCCCGGCGCGATTCGCTACTTCCGCGAAATCGGCGTCCTGAAGTAAAACCCCGGGCGGTCTCGAACAAGGGGCCGCCCTTCTTCGTAACCACTTCACATCTGACGCGGGCATTTCCGAGCGGTTCTGCTTCAGGTCATTACCCCGCACACCGAGCCTTATTTCAGTACAGAAGTGCTGGCATTTGCTTTTCGCGGACTCTACCTTGCTTTCCGCGGACAACAGGAGAATCTTTTATGGAAAACAGACTGCGCGCCGCGCTCAAACCTATTTTTACAGTGCTTGCCGTAGTGCTGGCACTTTTCCAGATCTACACGACCGGCGGCTTCGCTGTTTTTGACAGTACACTTCAGAAGGTGGCCCACCTTGCGCTCATCCTTTCTCTGGCTTTTCTCTGGATGCCTATAAAAAGTTTCAAGAAAAGCACGGAACCTACCATTCTCGTGCTGATGGACATAGCCCTTTCCTGTGCGGCTATCGCGGTTGGCGTATATTTCTTCTCTAATGCCGGCGTCATTCTTGAGCGAGTTCCCTTCGTTGATCCTGTGACAGACATGGATTTGCTTTTTGGTACGCTTGCCGTTGTGCTTACGCTTGAGATCGTGCGCCGAACCGCAGGCCTGCCGATGGTCCTCGTGGCTCTCATGTTCATCTGCTACGCGCTGTTCGGAAAGGACCTCCCCGGCCCTCTGCGCCATAACGGTGTAACGTATCCGGACCTGATCGCACACCTCTTCCTGGGCTCCGACGGTCTGTTCAGTACTCCTTTGGCCTCTGCCTCCACCATGATCTATGCCTTCGTACTCTTCGGTGCCTTCCTTGAATGCACCGGCATGAGTTCGCTGTTCATCGATCTCTCCTGTCTGCTCACTAAGAAGGCTAAAGGCGGCCCTGCCAAGGTGGCTATCTTCGCCTCTGCTCTGTTCGGTTCTATTTCCGGCTCTGCCGCGGCCAACGTGTACGGTACCGGCATATTCACCATCCCGCTCATGAAGCGTGTGGGGTATTCTCCCTCTTTTTCTGGTGCTGTTGAAGCCTGTGCTTCCACGGGCGGTCAGCTCATGCCTCCCATCATGGGTGCAGCGGCCTTCATCATGGCCGACCTCATGGGTTGCGGCTATCTTGCCGTCATCAAAGCAGCTCTGCTTCCCTCCATCCTTTACTATGCCTCACTGTGGCTCATGATCCACTTTGAAGCTGTGAAGAAGAATCTCGGTACCATTCCTGCCGAGCAGGTGCCCGATAAGAAGTTCGTTCTTTCTCGTCTGTATTACGTTATCCCGCTGGTTTTCCTTGTTGTGATACTCGTTTCCGGTCGAAGTGTGAACTTCTCGGCGTTCTCCGCCTGTATCGTTGTCATCATCGTCGGCCTGTTCAAAGCTTCCACCCGGATCGGTACCAATATGCTGGTGAAGATCGCTTCTAGTGCTGCCCGCAGTATGCTGATGATAACCTCCTGCTGCGCCTGTGCCGGCATCGTGGTCGGTGTCATGGGGCTCACCGGGGGTGGCTTCAAGTTCATCAACCTCATCACCACCTTTGTTGACGGCAACCTCCTGCTCCTGCTCATCATGCTCATGCTCACCTGCTTCATTGTCGGCATGGGCGTGCCTACGGCTCCCGCCTACATCATCGTGTCTGTGCTTGCCGTACCTGCTCTCGTGAAGATGGGCGTGGATCCCATGGCCGCCAATATGTTCCTGCTGTATCACGCGGTCCTTTCGGCCATCACGCCGCCGGTGTGCATCGCGGCCTTCGCGGGTGCCGCCATCGCAGAAGCACCAGCCATGAAGACCGGTTTCCAGGCTGTGAAACTCGGATTCATCGCCTTCATCGTTCCGTTCTTCTTCGTGTATGAACCTGCGCTTCTCCTGCAGGGCGATGTCCTTATCGTGATGCAGGCGGCGTTGTCGGCCGCAGTTGGCCTTATCGCTCTGGCCTCTGGCCTGCAGGGATATCTGGTGACTAACGCGCCCATATGGCAGCGGATCATCCTAGTGGCTTCCGGTCTCTGCCTCATCATTCCCGGCACCATGACGGACCTTGGCGGTATGGGTGGCTTTGCCGCGATATTCCTGCTGCAGAAAGCGATGAAGCGATAAATGTTGTAGTTCACCTGATGTTCATGCGACACTTCAGCCGGAAGTTCGCATAAAACAGACTAACGGCGTTATACTTTTGGAGAAAGTATAACGCCGTTTTTAATTATGCCTTTAGGTAGCTGAGGGAGCATGCGACCGAAGCCAAAATCCACCCGCTATGCGGGTGGAGACAAAAAGGTTATACCACAAAAAACACCTTTTCGATAAGACGGAGTTGTTCAAGCTCCCGTAACCTATCGAAAAGGTGTTTTT
>JAFWYI010000305.1 GCA_017522745.1 Mailhella sp. | reverse complement strand
TGCCGCGGTGGCCGGGGCCATTCCCCACAGGCGGGTTTTTTGCACGCAGCCTTGCGAATACGCAGGAGAATATAATGGACAAACTGGAACGCGAAGTCATGCAGGTGAGCAAAGAGATCGCCGTGAAGTTCATCGAGAGCCAGCGCATCTCCCCCAGCAATTTCGAAGAGATCTTCCCTTCCATCTACCGTGTGGTCATGGAGACCGCTCTCAAAGGACGCGAACGCCTCGACGGCATCGAAGGAGACGCCGAATGAGCGAGATGAAGCACAGCGAAACCGACGTCACCGCCACTAACAAGGCCCTGCCTGCCGCCAATCCCGAAGCGCCCGCCGCCACGGATGCCCAGCATACCGAAGACGTGGCCAAGATGTTCGGCCGCATGGCCCGCTGGTACGACTTCCAGAACCGCGCCTTCAGCCTCTTCCTCGACTGCTGGTGGCGCCGCAACCTTGTGCGCGCCGTCGTCCCCGGCCCCACGAAGCACGTCATCGACATGGCCGCCGGCACGCTGGACGTTTCCCTCGCCCTGCTGCGCCGCTACCCGGAACTGCGCGTCACCGCCACGGATATCAGCGAACCCATGCTCCGCTACGGCGAAGAACACAAGGTGCGCCCTGCTGAGCGTTCCCGCATCACCACCATGGTGGCCGACGCCCGCCAGATGCCCATGCCCGACGCCTGTGCAGACGCCATCACCATCGCCTTCGGCATCCGCAACGTGCGGCCCCGCATGGACGCCCTGCGCGAGATGCACCGCCTGCTGGTCCCCGGCGGCCGCGCCTGCATCCTTGAATTCGCGCCGGTAAGCACGCCGGTGTTCGGCCCCTGCTACCACTGGTATCTGAAGAACATCATGCCGAAGCTGGCCGGCCTCGTGAGCCGTTCCGACAACGCCTTCGACTACTTCGCAGAGACCATCGTCAATTTCCCCAAGCCCAGCGCCTTCAGCGAAGAACTGCGCGAAGCGGGCTTCTCCTTTGTTCAGCACATCCCGTTCACGCTTGGCGTGGCGAATATCCATATTGCCGTGCGCGGCTGATGCCCGCACCTATTTTCGGAGTGAATCATGGCACTTAGCTTAGGTATCGTCGGTCTTCCCAACGTGGGCAAGTCCACCCTTTTCAACGCGCTCACCAAGGCCCAGAACGCCGAAGCCGCGAACTATCCCTTCTGCACCATCGAACCCAACAAGGCCACCGTGGCCGTGCCGGATAAGCGTGTGGACGCCCTCACCGAACTGGTCAAGCCCGCCAAGACCATCTACGCCACCGTGGATTTCGTGGACATCGCCGGCCTCGTGAAGGGTGCCAGCAAGGGCGAAGGTCTCGGCAACCAGTTCCTCGGCAACATCCGCGAATGTGCCGCCATCGTGGAAGTGGTGCGCTGCTTCGATGACGAGAACATCGCCCACGTGGACGGCTCCGTCGATCCTCTGCGCGACGTGGAGACCATCGAGACCGAACTGCTCCTTGCGGACCTCGAAAGCGCCGAGAAACGCCTCGACAACCTCAAGAAGAAGGCCAAGTTCGATAAGGACATGCAGAAGGCCCAGCCCGTGCTCGAAGCCCTCGTCGCCCACCTCGGCGAAGGCAAGCCCGGCTCCACCTTCGAACTGCCCGAGAACAACGACGCCTTCGCGCAGGTCTGGCGCGAGCTTTCCCTGCTCACCGCCAAGAAGTTCATCTACTGCGCCAACGTGGATGAGGACGGCCTGAACGACGATAACGAACACGTCACCGCTCTGCGCGGTCTCGCCTCCGGCCGCGGCTGCGATCTGGTGAAGATCTGCGCCCGCCTCGAAGAAGAACTTCAGGGCCTCTCCGATGAAGAACAGGCCGAAATGCTGGAATCCTACGGCATCACTGAAAGCGGCCTCGAAAACATCATCCGCACCGGCTACCACACCCTCGGTCTCGCCAGCTTCCTCACCGCCGGCCCCAAGGAAGCCCGCGCCTGGACCGTCGCCAAGGGCAGCAAGGCCCCGCAGGCCGCCGGCGCGATCCACTCGGACTTCGAAAAGGGCTTCATCCGCGCCGAAGTCATCAGCTGCGAAGACTACATGACCCATAAGTCCGAAGCCGCCTGCCGAGCCGCCGGCTGCCTCCGCGTAGAAGGTAAGGAATACGTCGTCAAAGACGGCGACATGATGAACTTCCTGTTCAATGTGTAAGAGAGATTGAGAGATGTCGGGGAAGGGGGAGAAACTTCTGAAGAAAATCTTTGTAAAATTATATCATCATGAAATATAGTGATTAATTTACAATTATCAAACAGCATACCCACAAAAATACTCACAAATTAAAAAGATGTGAGTGGATTTCTTCGGATGAATGTGGGTTTCTTCTCTTGGTCTCGTCATCTCCAGCTGAGGTGCTACCCCCCACTTTTTTGTTACTAACGCCATCAGGCCGCCTTCGGGCGGCCTGATATATTTAAAGTAAATTCCCAACCTAAGTTTATCAAATATCTAACCAAGAAGCCATCGTCTATAGACGATTCATTCCTCAATAATACTCTGCGAAACTAATGGATTCCCTGCGCTCTGGGACAACCCGTCACCAAGGAGAATCCAATGAAATCATTTGACCTTTATGATCTTCTTAACAATACCAGCACTGCCATTGTTCAAGCTCGTCAAGCCAGAGACATGAGCCAGAGAGATTTAGCAGATGAGGCCAATATCTCTTACCCTCATATGTCCGACATCGAAAACGATAAGGTTGAAATGGGATTGGACATATTCAAACGGATAGCCACTGTACTCGAGATGGCGAATAGACCGGAATAGCAAACAACGATAACTGAGGCGTATTCCCGTATACTCGGCAATGCCCAGACCAAAGGGAAATAAATGGAAATACGCCTTACTATACTCACCGGCAATGACCTACCTTGTGAAGGGAGTACAATTTTCTCGATCTGTTCTCGAAGTTACTACCTTTTTCCTCATCTCCTCTTCGGTCTTCTGCTTAGCGATAGCCACGTCACCAACCGTGCCAAAGGAGACCCTCGCGATACGGCTGGCATATTCGAGCTTGGCTTCTCTGGTGGTGCGTTGCTCTGCCCACTTGCTCTCGTTCAGAATCGTATTGATGGACGTGTTGACGTCATACCCGTCTAGGCGCATTTGCAGAACAATTTCAGAATCTATTCGAGAACCATCTGTGTGTTCACCGAGTTTCTTTTGAGCCTTCTTCAGATACCCTTCATAATAGGGGCGGAAGTCAGAAGTTTTCGAAAAAGTGAATTTCTCGATATGCAGGCCGGGAAGAAGTCTTTTCCGCTGTCGCCACAGTATGGACTTACGAGAACCATTTAGAGCGAGCCAGTGCCTGAAGGATTGAGTTTCGATGCACGGTCTGCCCTGACTTTCCACAGCCTGTCGGAATTTCCTTTTCTCCTGTGCCTGTTGTTCCTTCAAGAAGTGCCGCCCGATGTTCATTATAGGGAGGCCATGGCGAGAAAGCTTGCGGTGTACTCCGTGTTGACGGGCCTTCCGTTCCTCTTCCCAGCGTTGGAACGCGTCTTTTTTCCGGTTCTGGATGAGGGCACGTTTCTTCTTTTCTGCCGCCTTTTCCTGCTGATACTCCTGCCACTCATCCTTAAATATGGTTTCGGCTTCGGTGACAGATTCGGGATTGAAGGTCGTCCTTTCTGAGGGGGAGTCGCCTTCCTCAAACTCTCCCAATCTCTTGACCAGCTTCGGCATACTGAACGCTCTGTCCACACTGGAAGCCTTGACCGCTACGTCACCTACCCAGACCAACGCTCCCGAACCTTTCTTCTCAAAGCGTAAGCCGACCTCGGCAAGCCCCTCGTGGAGTTCTCGCCACGAAGTCGCGTCCATAATAATTGAGTGACCGCGCTCTCGTGCGATGCGCTGGGCAGACTTCTCGCCGGTAGCGTTTTCCAAGGTCTCAGCGGCAGGACAGAGCTTCAGATAATCTCGTTTGCTCAACGTGAGGAAATTTCCAGTCTGAGAAGGCTCATAAACACCGTTCTCTTCGCTGGCCCAGCCCTGAATTCTTTCGAGCTTGGCAATGACAAGGTGGGCGCGGTCAATGTCGAAACCTCGGTTCGGTCGATGAACCTTCAACGTGTCGGGATGCAACCTGTTCACCAGAATGTGAACGTGCAGATTGTCCGTATTTTTATGCACGGCATAGAATGCCTGATGCTCTTTCCATTCCATAAGCTGGAGGAAATATCGGACGGCAAAGTCCACCTTTTCAGGTGTGGGCTGTTCCCCATCCTTCCAGCTCAGAACCCAATGTGCGACCGGCATTTTGCTTTGGACGGGCTCTTCGGCAAGAGCGATCATTTCGTTCTTCTGGGCGGCTCGTGTCGTTGTCAGAAAGTTCAGAGAGCCGATGTGAGCCAGCTTTTCCTTGTCATGGTCTTCGTGCGTGGCAAAGATGTAATCGACCAGCTCCGAAATCATGACGGCCTTGGATTTACTGAAGTTCGTGCGCTTCATCTTTTTGACGATCATTCCCGACTCAGCCTCTCGATGGCTTGCCGGATCGCCTCAAGCGTGGCTTCCATTTTCGGAAGTGCCTGCTGGCCTCCTGCTTCACGGACGCTTTCAAAGTTGTGCTTGAGCAGACCACCCAGCCGCCGGAGTTCGCGGATAGTCTGACTGTCGGTGCGTGACGTGATGGGCCTGCCGCCAAAGCAAAGTCGCCGGAGATACTCCGAGACCGAGATCCCTGCCGCATCTGCCTGCCTTGCCAGTCTTTCATTTTCTTCGGCACTGATCCGCAGAGTACGCCGACACGCAAAACGCGCTCGGCTGTCGCTGTTTTCTTTCATACTGTCTTCCTTTCTTGAGAGTGTGAGAAGCGAAGCGCCGAACGCTCGGAGTCCAGAGGCGAAGCCTTTGGCAGGATGCTACGCCTGTCGTCAGACAGGTGTCATCCTGCAAGGAAAACCCCTCCTCGGAGGATTCAAAGGCTTTGGCTTGTTCCCACTTACGGACGGCTTTTGGTGCTTTCGCTTTTGGGAAGAGATTTATCGTAAAAACGACATTGTTTGCCAGCAAAAAAGAAAGTTGCTCAGTATTGGATTTATCTGGACGAATATTTGCTTTGTAAAAAATAAAAAATGGAAAATTTTTCAAATTATTAAAAAAAGTTTTTTGTCCAGATACATCCGTGAATGAACATCAAGGGATATTCTCATCCGATGTGGACATTTGAATAAAAAGTTCATGATGTGCTATGAGAGTTCTATTCATCATTTTCAGAAGGAGAATTACCTATGGCAAAAGCAATCATTTATTCAGACGAAGATGTCCTCGCGGCACAGCAGGCGCTTCGAAGCAAAACGGCCCGTAAGGTCGGCAAGACTCGCTCTCAGGTAGCGGAGTTCCTCGCGGACGATATCCGCAGGGCCATAGAGCAGGGCTACAGCTTGAAGGACATCAAGAACATCCTCGCTGAAGCGGGCATTTCCGTTTCAGTCGCGAAGATGCAGGCGATTCTGGAAAAGCAGGAACCCGAGGCAAAAACGCTTTCCACGGGCCTTTTAAATAAGAAGACGCCCGGCAATGCGGGCGCTCCAATCTCAAAAAATTAAGCAAGGCTGGCGACAAGCCTGAGTCGTAAGAAACTCGGGCGCAGTCGCGCTTTGCTCGCCTAACATCCTTCATTCCATACATATCTCATCAGAAAATGAAGTATTCTCAAGGAGAAAAATATACCTCGCATCGAGCTTACCAAGGCGGCAATGGAGCGCCTCAAAAGCACTTGGCATTCTCGAAAAACAGTCTATCTTGACGCCGACATTCGCGGCCTGATGCTGGAGTATCAGCCCACCGGCATGGGAACATGGTATTTCCGGGCAAAAGACGAACAGGGAAAAATGAAAATGATTCGGCTGGGGACGCTTGCCGAAATGAACGTGCTGGAGGCGAAAGCGCGAGCCTACGAGATGCAGAAATTCGTGGAGCATGGCGGCGTTCTGAAAGATATGGACACACATGCAGGAAAGCGGCTGACCTTCGGCGCGTTCATCGAGAAACACTATCTGCCCCACGCGAAGGCGAGAAAGAGGAGCTGGCAGACGGAGGTCGGCATACTCCGGCGGCATATTCTGCCTGTGTTTTCAGAGACGAAGCTTGAGGCGATAACACGCTTTGCCCTGTCTCAATGGTTAGAAGGCCTGCGTGATAAGGGACTCTCCCCAGCAACGTGCAATCGGGCGCTGTTTCTGGTGAAGTATGTCTTCAACTGTGCTCGCCGCTGGGGATTTATTGCGGAGTCTCCGGCGCGGGATGTGCAGACTCTGCCGGAAAAGGAATTCCGGGAGCGTTATCTTTCGGAAGAGGAAGCTCGGCGGCTTCTGAATATGCTGGGTGCGGAAAAGGATCAGCAGACCGCCAACGTGGTACGGCATCTTCTGTTCACCGGGGCGCGAAAGTCGGAGATTCTGGCGGCGCGTTGGGATAATGTGGACGTGAAGCGGCGTATCCTTACCGTGCCGCTTTCGAAGTCGGGAAAGGCGCGGCATATTCCGCTTTCGGATGCGGCGTTGCAGGTGCTGGCTGAAATTCCGCACAAGTCGGAATGGTTGTTTCCCAGCTCTCGGACAGACTCACACATCAGCACGATCTATGAAGCGTGGGACAGAGTACGCGAACGAGCGGGATTAAAGGATGTGCGCCTGCATGACTTGCGGCACAGCTTCGCCAGCTTTCTCGTAAACTCGGGATGTTCCCTGTATGAGGTGCAGAAAATACTCGGACACCAGAATCCCAAGGTAACGACACGCTACGCGCACCTTAGGAAAATGCCGATTCCGAAAAGAAAGTGAGGCGCGGGCCGCGCGGTCTTGGGGCAGAGCGCTCCGTACCTTCTGCGGGGAAAATCAGTCAGGGCGCGAGCATGATGCGGCATCGGACCTGAGAACTGCGGCCTTTGTCGTCCACGGCCACGATATCCACCGTGCCGGATGCGGCGGGCTCCCACAGGAAGGGCTCGTCGGCACCCTCCTTGTGATTGCTATGAGCTTTCCGATGGGAAGAGTGTATG
>JAFWYI010000304.1 GCA_017522745.1 Mailhella sp. | reverse complement strand
TGGGCGCGCGCTTCTACACCTACATCTACTCCATGGCCTACGCCCTGCAGGCCTGTGCCCGCGCGGGCAAGAGCATGATCGTGCTGGACCGCGTGAACCCGCTGGGCGGCGCAAGCCTCGCCTACTGGGAACCCATCGCTGAAAAGTACGGACTGAGCATCGAAAACACCAATAATCAGTACGATCCTACCTTCCGCTTCATGCCCCTTGACCACGACGGCAAGATCCGCATGGACTGCTCTTCCCCCTACGCCATGGCCGAACTGCTCAAGCTGAAGGATCGCTTCGACATCGCTTTCGCCTGTGACCCCGACTCCGACCGTCACGGCATCGTCACCCCCGAAGATCTCATGAACCCCAACCATTACCTCTCCGTGATGGTGGACTTCCTCATCCGCGACAGCAAGGACGGCTTCCGCAAGGCATGGCGTCAGGACGCCGCCATCGGCAAGACCGTGGTGACCAGCTCCATGCTGAACCGCGTGGCCGCCTCTCATGGCCGCGAAGTCATGGAAGTGCCCGTGGGCTTCAAGTGGTTCGTGCCCGGCCTGCACTCCGGCTCCTGCATCATGGGCTGTGAAGAAAGCGCCGGTGCCTCCTTCCTCCGCAAGGACTGTCTGCCCTGGAGTACCGACAAAGATGGTCTCATCCCCTGCCTGCTCGCCGCCGAAATGATGGCCAAGACCGGCAAGAATCCTTCCCAGCTCTACCATGAACTGGAAGAGAAGTTCGGCGCCCCCATCTACCGCCGCATCGACTCCCCCATGACTCCCGAGATGAAGGCCGCCTTCAAGACCATCTCTCCCGACGATGTGAAGCTCACCGAAGTGGCCGGCTCCCCCGTGACCGCCGTACTCACCAAGGCTCCCGGCAACAACGCCAACTTCGGCGGTCTGAAGATCGTGACCGAAGACGGCTGGTTCGCCGTGCGTCCTTCCGGCACCGAACCCATCTACAAGCTCTACATGGAAGGCTTCAAGGGTGAAGATCACTTCCAGAAGATGCAGGCCGAAGCTCAGGAATTCCTCGCCGGGCTCGCCAAGTAAGCATCCTTCCTCCTGATATCCCCGAGGCGGCGCAGTTTAGGCTGTGCCGCCTCCTCTTTTTCAGAGCGATAAAACGCTTGAAATATCCATGTATTCCATGCTCTAATCCTGCCGTCGACAATCCCGCCGACCATCACTCGATACATCTTCAGGATATCCCCATGATACGCTGGAACAACGACTATAATCACGGCGCTCATCCCGCCATCCTTGCCGCCCTTCAGAACACCAACGAAAACAGCTACGGAGGCTACGGCCTCGATGAATGGTGCGAAAGAGCCCGGCAGATGATACTCTCCCATCTCGGCGGTGCCGATGCAGAAGTGCATTTCCTGCTTGGTGGCACGCAGGCCAATTTCACCGTCATCAACGCCGCCCTGCGTCCCTATCAGGGGGTCATCTGTGCCGATTCCGGCCACATCCATGTCCATGAGACCGGCGCCATCGAACACGGCGGCCACAAGATACACGTCCTCAAAGGCGAAAACGGCAAACTCAGCGCGGCTGCTATCGCCGCTGAGGCCGAAGCCTTCCGCATCAGCGGCGTACAGGAGCATATCACCCAGCCCAAGCTGGTCTACATCTCCTTCCCCACGGAATTCGGCACCATCTATTCGAAGCAGGAACTGGAAGATATCGCAGCCGTCTGCCGCGAGTACCGCCTCTATCTTTTCGTGGACGGCGCACGTATGGGCTACGGTCTCGGCGCGGAAGGCTGTGACGTGACGCTTGCCGATCTCGCCCGGCTTGCCGATGCCTTCTACATAGGCGGCACCAAATGCGGCGCACTCATGGGTGAAGCCGTCGTACTCGTGAACGACGACCTGAAGGACCATTTCCGCAGTTATATCAAGCAGAACGGCGGCATGCTCGCCAAGGGATGGCTGCTGGGGCTTCAGTTTGCCACGCTGTTCGAGAACGATCTGTACTTCGATATCACGCGTCAGGCCGTGAAGGACGCCATGCGCATCCGCAACGCCTTCCTCGAAAAAGGTATCCCTCTGTTCATGGAAAGCCCCACCAATCAGTAGTTCGTCGTTCTTGATGAGGCTCAGATGGAAAAAATCGGCAATACCCACATCACGGAATACATCTCCGCGGCCGGCGAAGGGAAACATTGTGTGCGCTTCTGCACCAGCTGGAGTACCCACCCCGAAGATGTGGACACTCTCATCCGCGACATCGCGGCCTTGTGACCAGACATCGAAAATCCCTCCTTGGGCGCGACCTAGCGGCATCTGCTTTTCTGCAAGCATGGTGCCGCTTTTTCGTACAAAGCAAAATCATGCAAAAAGCGCATGGCTCAACGGAAAAGTCCCCATGCCTTTAAAAAAGCATTTTTTTCACAAGCCCTTTTCCCCTTGAATATCCCTTTTTAGCTGTGATAGCGTTCAGAGACTCCCCCTTTTTAACAGGGGGTTGCTTCAGACCCACTTTAACGGAGATCATCCATGCCCGTAAGCAGAGAAACATTGCTCGACAAACTGCATGACGCCTACACCGTATACTTCGATGAAGTCACAGTGCCTGACGACGTGCAGCACCTTGCCGCCAGCTTTGCCTTCTACTGCAACAACGAGTGTTTTGTACTCTCCCGCAAGGTGAAGCTCTGGAGCGCCGAGACCAATGAATTCGTGTATGTCTTCTCCCTTCCCGAACTCGATGTGCAGACTTTCGAAGCCTGCCGCGACAAGGCACTTGAGCTGGGCATGAAGCACATCCGGCCCCACATCGACCACAGGTCGTCCAATATCACCGCCGTCTTCGTTTGCGACAGCATCCGCGAAGACGCCGTGAAAGCCGTGGAAAAAACCCGTATCCACAAGGACTTCCTGTTCTCCCTGCATGGCTGGATGGACTTCCGCGCAGCTGCGATAGACCTTTCGTCGGGAAGTATCGCCGTCAATCGCGCGGCAAAGGAGCTGGAGGAGTTCATCCACGGAAATCTGGCAAAGTGCTAACTCAATTCAGGAGGAAATAAATTGAGTTCCCTTATCATTCTCTTTGGCGGTTTCGCCTGTCTGTTCCTGGGTTATGTGACCTACGGTTCCTGGCTTTCCAAGCAGTGGGGCGTTGACAACAGCAAGCCCACTCCCGCCCATACCATGCAGGACGGCGTGGACTACGTGCCCGCCAAGGCCCCTGTGCTTCTGGGCCATCACTTCTCTTCCATCGCCGGCGCGGGTCCCATCAACGGCCCCATCCAGGCTGCCTTCTTCGGCTGGCTGCCCTGCCTGCTGTGGATCATCGTGGGCGGCATCTTCTTCGGTGCCGTACATGACTACGGCGCTCTGTTCGCCTCCGTCCGCCACAAGGGCGCTTCCATCGGTCAGATCATTTCCGAGAACATCGGCGTGCGTGCTAAGCGCCTGTTCATCGTGTTCTCCTATCTGACCCTGCTGCTGGTCATCGCGGCCTTCGCCTCCATCGTGGCCGGCACCTTCAACGGCTTCAACGCCGCCGGTCAGGTCATCGAGGCCAACGGTTCCACCGCCACCATCTCCATCCTGTTCATCCTGATGGCCGTGGTGTTCGGCTTCTGCGTGTACCGCAAGAACCTGCCCCTCTCCATCTGCACCGTCATCGGCATCGCCGTGCTCGTGCTCTGCATCTACCTCGGCCTCAAGTTCCCCATCTACGTGGCTGGTTCCACCTGGATGTGGATCCTCGGCGTGTACATCCTCATCGCCTCCGTCACCCCCGTCTGGATCCTTCTCCAGCCTCGTGACTACCTGAGCTCCTTCCTGCTCTATGCCATGATGATCGCCGCCGTGGTGGGTATCGTCGGTGCCGCCCCCGTGGTCAACATGCCCGCCTTCATCGGCTTCGAAGTGAACGGTCAGTTCCTCTTCCCCGTACTCTTCGTCACCATCGCCTGTGGTGCCATCTCCGGCTTCCACTCCCTGGTCTCCTCCGGCACCTCCTCCAAGCAGCTCAACTGCGAAAAGGACGCCAAGATCATCGGCTACGGCTCCATGCTCGTGGAATGCGCCCTCGCCATCGTGTCTCTCATCACCATCTGCTACATCTTCGGCCAGAAGGGTCCCGATG
>JAFWYI010000303.1 GCA_017522745.1 Mailhella sp. | reverse complement strand
CCTTTCTACAGAAAGGGGGTCCTCCCTCCCCTGCCAAACTCTTCCTTCCTCTTACACAGGGAACTGATGGAGGAAGCGCACGTCGTTCTCGAAGTTCATGCGCAGGTCGGTGAGGCCGTATTTGAGCATGGCGATGCGTTCGACGCCGAGGCCGAAGGCGAAGCCGGTGACTTCGTCGGGATCGTAGCCCACAGCGGTGAAGACGGCGGGGTCGACCATGCCGGAGCCGAGGATCTCAAGCCAGCCGGAGCCCTTGCACACGCGGCAGGGCTGGCCGTTCACATGGCCATGGCCGCCGCACTGGGTGCAGGACATATCCACTTCCACGCTGGGTTCGGTGAAGGGGAAGAAGCTGGGGCGGAAACGCACGCGGGTCTTCTCGCCGAAGACGGAGCGCACGAACGCGGTGAGCGTGCCACGCAGGTCAGCCATGGTGACGTGCTTGTCCACGAGCAGACCTTCGATCTGGTGGAACATGGGGGTATGGGTCACGTCGGAGTCACGGCGGTACACCTTGCCGGGGCCGATGATGGCAAGCGGGGGCTTACGCTTGAGCATGGTACGCACCTGCACGCTGGAGGTGTGGGTGCGGAGCAGCACGCGGTCGGTGATGTACAGGGTGTCCTGCATGTCGCGGGCGGGATGTTCGGGCGGCATGTTCAGCGCTTCGAAGCAGTTGAAGTCGGTTTCGACTTCGGGGCCGCCGGCGATCTCGTAACCCATGTTGCGGAACACGGAACACACTTCTTCCATGGCCAGCGTGATGGGATGCAGAGAACCTTTCCAGAGAGAACGGCCGGGGAGGCTGGGGTCGAAACCAGCGATGAAGGCGGCTTCGCGTTCCTGTTCCTGCTGGGCGAGGCGGGCTTCGAAAAGCTCGATGAGGCTGTTCTTCACGGCGTTGGCGGCCTGACCGAAGGCGGGACGCTGTTCAGGCGTGAGATTACGCATCTGGGACATGAGCTCTGCGAGCTTGCCCTTGCGGCCGAGGAAGTCCACGCGGACGGCTTCCAGTTCAGCTTCCGTCGAGGTCTGGGCAAGACGCTCTTCGAGCTGACCGGGCAGAGCATTGAGTTGTTCGAGAAGATCCATGTCAGAACCTTGTCAGGCGACGCGCGGCGTGCCTGTATCTGAAAATGAAAAAAGGGTGCGGGGACTGGCCCTGCACCCTTTACGGGGAAAACTCCCCAAAAATCGTCCTTCAGAGCGTCAGGCCCTGTGGCCTGCCGTCTCTTCCGTTCGCAGACGGTATTTACGCCAGCTGAGCCTTGGCCAGTTCGACGATAGCGGCGAAGTCGGCCTTTTCACGCACGGCGAGGTCGGCGAGCATCTTGCGGTTGATTTCAACACCGGCAAGCTTCAGGCCATTGACCAGACGGGAATAGGACAGGCCGTTGATGCGGGCACCAGCGTTGATACGCTGGATCCACAGGCGGCGGAAAGCACGCTTGCGGAGCTTGCGGCCCTCGAAAGCATACTGCAGAGAACGTTCAACAGCTTCACGGGCGGTACGGTACAGACGGCTGCGGCCACCACGGAAGCCCTTGGCCATGTCCAGATATTTCTTGTGCCGACGATGGGCAGCAAGACCTCTCTTTACACGCATGGAAAAACTCCTATCAGTCCCGCGAGGCGGAGATCGAGCCAGCGGGAGTTGAGCCGCTCAAAAGCGGCGAAATTCGAAATACTACGCGACCTGTAAAAAACAGGACTTAGGCGTAGGGAAGCATACGACGAACGGCCTTTTCGTTCGTGCTGTCGACGATAGCGCCCTTACCGAGGCGAGAACGACGCTTGGCGTCCTTCTTGGTAAGGATGTGGCGCAGATTCTGACGACGACGCTTGAACTTGCCGCTGCCGGTCACGTCGAAACGCTTAGCGGCAGAACGTCTGGTCTTGATCTTAGGCATAAACCAACTCCTTGGTATTCGTAGCTTTCCTGAACGGAAAGGACGATTTAGGCATCAGAAAGCACCGACTATGCAACAAAAACGCATAATCTGCAAGCAAAAAATCAGGCACGGCCCGACAATTTTCATGCCGGGCCGTGTGCATAGTCGTGTTATTTCTTAGGCAGAGGGATGAGCATCATCTGCAGAGTACGGCCTTCAGCGCTGGGAGCCTGTTCGACCTTGCCCACATCGGCGGTGTCGGCGATGATCTTTTCAAGGATAGCTTCACCGCGATCCTTGTGTACGATCTCGCGACCACGGAAGAACACCGTGACTTTGCAGCGGTCGCCGTCTTCGAGGAAACGGCGGATGTGGCGCACCTTGGTCTCGTAGTCATGGTCGTCGGTCTTGGGACGGACCTTGATTTCCTTGATCTGCACCACAGTCTGGTTCTTCTTGGCTTCCTTCTTCTTCTGCTGCTGTTCGTACTTGAACTTACCGAAGTCCATGATACGGCAGACCGGCGGTTCGGCGTTGGCAGCCACTTCCACCAGATCATAACCCTGCTCATGGGCCATGGCGATAGCGTCAGAACAGGGAAGGATACCGATCTGTTCACCTTCCGGGCCAATCACCCGCACTTCACGGGCGCGAATCTGCTCGTTGCGGCGTACGCCATCCTGCGGCACGTCGCGGCGAGGTCTCATGTTAGGCGAAGCTATAGCTCATACCTCCACGCTTGAAAGGTTCCTCACTGTCCGTGCGGATCATGGCGATGGCTTCTTCCGCGGGGCGGAAGCCGATGTTTTCGCCGGAACGCAGACGGACGCTGAAGCCGCCATCGGCCACTTCCTTGTCGCCCACAACGAGGACGTAGGGAATCTTGGCCATCTGAGCTTCACGGATCTTGAAGCCCAGTTTTTCGTTACGCGTGTCGGCTTCCACACGGATGCCGGCGGCGGCAAGGCGGCTCTTCATTTCCTTGACGTAATCCAGCTGGGCGTCGGTCACGTTGACGATGCGGGCCTGCACAGGAGCGAGCCAAGCAGGGAAGGCACCGGCATAGTGTTCGGTGAGAACGCCGATGAAGCGTTCCAGAGAGCCCAGGATGGCGCGATGCACCATGACGGGACGGTGGCGTTCACCGTCCTGGCCAACGTACACCAGATCGAAACGCTCGGGCAGAGTGAAGTCCACCTGGATGGTGGAGAGCTGCCATTCGCGACCGAGGGCGTCGGTGACCTTGATATCAATCTTGGGGCCGTAGAAGGCGCCGTCGCCTTCGTTGATCTGGTAGGGCTTGCCTTCCTTTTCCACGGCCTTGATGAGAGCGTTGGTAGCGAGTTCCCACGCCTCGTCGGAGCCGATGCTGTCTTCGGGGCGGGTAGAGATGAAGATGCGGTACTGGAAGCCGAACAGATCCATGAGGTCAGCGGAAAGATGCATGACGCTGATGATCTCTTCTTCCAGCTGTTCGGGAGCGCAGAGGATGTGAGCATCGTCCTGCGTGAACTGACGCACGCGCAGCAGACCGTGCAGCGTACCGGACTTTTCATGACGATGCACCACGCCGAGTTCGAAGAGACGGACGGGCAGATCGCGGTAGCTGTGCAGGGTCTCGTTGTACATGAGCATGTGGCCCACGCAGTTCATGGGCTTCACGCCATGCACGTCTTCCTCGATCTCCGTGAAGTACATATTCTCACGGTAGTGGGCGTAGTGACCGGAGCGCTCCCACAGTTCACGGCGCAGGATCTGCGGGCCGCGCACGAGTTCGTAGCCGCGCTTCAGGTGTTCGCGAACGAGGAAGTCTTCGAGGATGGTGCGGAGCAGCATGCCCTTGGGCAGCCAGAAGGACATGCCGGGAGCGATGTCTTCATGGAAGGAGAACAGGCCCAGTTCCTTGCCGAGACGGCGATGGTCGCGGCGCTTGGCTTCTTCAAGAGCGTTCAGGTGTTCCTTGAGGGCCTTGTCGTCACCAAAAGCGGTACCGTAGATGCGGGACAGCATGGGACGCTTCTCATCGCCGCGCCAGTAGGCGCCAGCCACGGAGAGCAGCTTGAAGGCCTTCACAGCACCAGTGCTGGGGATGTGCGGACCGCGGCAGAGGTCGAGGAAGTCGCCGCAGCGGTACAGGGAAACAGTGTCGCCTTCGATACCTTCGATGAGTTCCACCTTGTAGTTCTCGCCCATACCGGAGAACAGGGCGATGGCTTCGTCCTTGCCCATGACGGAGCGTTCGAAGGGAACATTGGCGGCCACGAGAGCGCGCATTTCCTTTTCGATGACTTCGAGGTCTTCAGGGGTGAAGGGACGCGGAGCGTCGAAGTCGTAGTAGAAGCCCTTGTCGATGGAGGGACCGATGGTCACCTTCACGCCGGGGAAGAGCTTCTGCACAGCTGCGGCCATGACATGGGAGGTGGAATGACGCAGGAGCTGGAGGCCTTCAGCATCGTCTACGGTGACGGGAGCGGCTTCAACAGCATCGGCGGGCATTTCGGCGGTGAGATCGAGAAGAGTTTCAGAGTCAGCAGTCTTCACACGGCAGGCAAGAGCGGCCTTGAACCGTTTGCCGGAAAGAGCCTGCTTCAAAACCTCGGCGCAGGTAGCACCGATGGCGGCCTCGATAGACTTTCCTTCTACGGATATCTGCATGGTAAAACTCCAAAGAATAAAAAAAGAAAGGGAGGCGCTGCCTCCCTTTCCGATTCTGTTTTGTGGTAGGCACGAGCAGACTTGAACTGCTGACCCCTT
>JAFWYI010000302.1 GCA_017522745.1 Mailhella sp. | reverse complement strand
GGCGCTCCTTCCGCGTTTTCACCGGCTGGTGGATGCCGGAAGGGGCGGAGACCTCGGGATTATGGCAGGAATGTCAGATAAAGGCGCTTTTGTTACAAAATCTTGCATGGGGTTGATTTTTAGGAATGATTACTGATAAGAGTATCGCAACAGTTGATAATCATTCCTGACAACGCCAACCAAGGAGATAACCATGCGCCTCATCATAGCTTCCGCTCTCGCCCTCGTCCTTTCCGTCCCCGCTTCCGCCGCTGTTGTTCCCAATGCCCAGTACGGCGGTTTCAGAGGCCCCGCCGCTCAGATCGACGTCGACACCGTGGCCAAGGCTCTTGAAGCTCACGACGAAGCATCCTGCGTGCTGGAAGGTCGCATCGTTTCCGCCGCTCCCAAGCGCGCCGGTTACCTCTTCCAGGACAGCACCGGGCAGATCGTCATCGAACTGCAGGACAAACTTTTCCAGGGGCGTGTCGTCACCCCCGAAAATACCATCCGTATCTACGGCGAAGTGGAGACCAAGCACTCCCGCGCTTCCGAGGTAGATGTGGAGCGCTTCGAAATCCTCTAACAGCGCTTTTAGCGTGAAGGCTGAAGGTTTCCAGATGAACAAGATAGGCATCATCGGCGGCAGCGGACTCGACGATCCCAGACTTTTCGAAGATCCCCGCGATATCGACATGGATACTCCGTGGGGCAAGCCGTCCTGCACGCTGCGCGAAGGGCTTATCGGCGGTGTTCCGGTGGTGCTCATGGCACGCCATGGCCGTGAGCATACCATCCCGCCCACGCAGGTGAACTACCGCGCCAACATCTGGGCTTTGAAGGAAGCGGGTTGCACTCATATCCTCGCCAGCACGGCCGTCGGCTCTCTGCGTGAGGAAATAGAACGCGGCGACCTTATCCTGCCCGATCAGTTCATCGACTTCACCCGCTCCCGCAAACTTTCCTACTTTGAGGAATTCCAGCCTCACGCCCCGGTGCATACCGCCATGGCTGAGCCCTTCGACGCCGGACTGCGCGCCATCATGAAGGAGGAACTCGAAGGCATGGGGGTGCGCTTCCATGAGCAGGGCACGGTGGTCACCATCGAAGGTCCGCGCTTCTCCACCCGCGCCGAGTCCCGCATGTTCCGCAGCTGGGGGGCCGATATCATTAATATGAGCATCGCCACCGAAGCCATCATGGCCAACGAGCAGGGCATACCCTACGCGGCAGTGGCCATGAGTACCGACTACGACTCCTGGAAAGAGGACGACGTGGTCACCTGGGAAGCCATCCTTGCCGTGGCTCAGGCCAATGCCGAAAAAGTTCTTACGTTGTTCACGCGAGTCATCCCTAGACTAGGCTGATATGATCCACTAGCGAGATAGAGTAGAAAGAGGAGCTTTCGGGCTCCTCTTTTTGCGTCGTTCGAGCGGCTACCACTCCTTGAGTTTCAGGAAGTCGAGCTGCGCCTTGAGCTTTCTCCCCTTTCTCATGAGTTTTTTCTGATAATCACCGAAGGTCACACGGGAGAACAGACAGCAGGCGGCATAACGGATTTTGAGACTGTAGCGTCGGGAAGAAAGTATGGTGGCATGTATCAGCTCGCCATGCATCTGCTCTTCCTTCTGTCGGAGAGCGCCAAGCTGTTCCCAAAGGGAACGGTTTTCTTCGTGGAGCGCTTCCAGACGCTCGTGGTTCCCGGTCTCTCGCTGGAGCTGTTGTTCGATGCCGGACAGGGTCGACCGCAGAGCTTCAAGCTGAGTTGTGAGCTGGTGGTTCTCTTCCCGAAGGGCGTTCAGAGTTTCGGTTTGCTCGCGGAGTATTGTTCCCTGTGCGTTGATGAGCGTTGTGTAGTGCTTTTTCTGTCCATTTGCAGACACATTTATCTGAAACTGGTGCATCTCCGAAAGGAAACGTTCATAGAAGGGCGCCTTGCGGGCATACTTCCACCAGAGGTCGGCGAAGGGGAGACTGGGATTCTTCCACGGTTTGATGGGGCCTCCGAAGTGGAGGAGGGCCGGGTCGTTGGTTGCGGCTGAGTAATCAGCATGGTTTTCCGGGGAATGTTTTCTGAGATTGTCGAGATTCGTCGGAGACCATATCCAGAGCATGAGATGCCAGCGTGTTGGAAGGATGATGTTCCTGCCGAAGGTCACGCAGTTGAGAACATCCTGATCGTGCAGCGGGGGATCGACGAGACGAGCCTGAGTCTCGAAGCATTTTTCCTGAAGTTTTTCAGCAAGGCATATGGGAATATTATAGAGAAGGATACCGGCACAAAAGTACTGATCTGAGTCGATGAAGAGTTTATCCGTGTGGTAAACTTTCCGAAAGTCGGGGAAAAGAGGGGCGTCGGTTTCCACGACTACTCCTAGCATACGGCCGTCCATGTCGAAGGAGAAGAGCCCTGCAACGTCTTCCAGGGCGATGACATCCCCATCCATATAAAGGACGCGGTCGTAGTCGCTGAATATTTCGGGGATGAAATAACGGAAGTAGGTAGCCGTGGAGATATGCCGGGAGAGGAAGAACTCCTTCATCCCGGTCTGCTCGATATGTTCTTCCATATCTACGAAGCGCACAGAGAAATTGTCCGAGTTCAGGGCGTAGAAAAGCTGCTTCTTATATTCCAGCACGCCGGAATTCAGGATGACCACCTCATAGCAGTTTTTCTCCGAGGCATGTTCTTTGATGGAGAGCGCCGTAACGTAGGTGTAGTCGATATAATTATGATCGCTGGCGAGACAGATGGCAGTGCGCAGAGGGGAGTCCAAGAGTAATCTCCTGTAAAAGAAACTGAAATCGAGATTTTTATATCTTTTATATTTAGAAAATTCAACATGTTGAATAAGCTTTCAAGAAAAAAGTCAAAAATTTCGAAAAAAGTGTTTGACAAGGTGGTCTGTTTTGGGCATAACCAACAACGCGCTGAGGCACAGCGGCTCTGAGAAAGCCCCACGGGGCAGGGAGGAGCGAGGTGCTGAAGAGCTTTTCTGAAAAAACTTTGAAAAAAGTTGTTGACAGAAAAAAGCAAATGATGCATAAAGCATCTTCGCCGCTGATGAGCGGCGGCGGTTCTTTGACAAG
>JAFWYI010000301.1 GCA_017522745.1 Mailhella sp. | reverse complement strand
CGCTCATCACACTGTCGGCGTCGAAAACGATCATGTAGCGGTAATGCGCGCCCCAGCGACGGCAGAAGTCCGCCACGTTGCCGCTCTTGCGCTTCGTATTGTTGCGCCGGCGACGATAGAAGACATGACCGAAGGCGTTCTCGCGCTGACAGAACTCCTGCCACGCTTCTTCTTCGGCCACCCATGCTTCCGGACTGGTGGAGTCGCTGAGGATGAAGATATCGAACTTGTCGCTTTCCCCAGTGGCCACAAGGGAGTGCCACGTAGCCGCGATACCCGCCATGTATTTGTGGGTATCTTCGTTATAGACGGGGAAAAGGATGGCCGTGCGGCAGTCGTCCTCGATGACGACATCCTCACATCCGAGCGTAGGAGAGAGCTTATCGACCTTACGGATAAGCTGCCAGCATCCTGCGGCGCACATCCAGAAGCCGATGGAGATCCAGCCGAAGAGGATGGCGAAAAGCACCGCCGTGGTCACTTTGACGGCTTCGATGCCCTGCTGCGGCAGTATGCTGTACATGAGGAAGGCGCCAATGACGGCAGGCACGAGGATGAGCGTCATCAGAAGACTGCGGCGACGTCCGGCCACTTTCCTCCAGTCCTGCTGTTTCTGCTGGCGTTCCGCGCTGTCTTTCCACGAGGCACGGAACGAGCTGCCCGCAGGATTCAGCACGCGGAACAGGCGTCTTATGGTCTTCTTGAGGATGCTGATCCAGGGGACCCGGTCGAGTTCTTCAGGCAGCATGGTGCTGCGTTTCATCGCAGGCGCAGAGACCAGATGCGGAGTTTCATCGCCGGGGATGAGTTCCTGCCCGCGTTCTGCGAGCAGGGCATGGAGATGTTCCAAGGCTTCGGCATAATCCGGCTTCTCAGAGCGGCAACGCTTCAGACTCTCCAGCGCTATATCTACGCTTTCCTTCGGCGGCAGATCCAGACCGCGGGCATAAAGGAGTACCCGGTCACGAACGCGGAACTCGTTATCATCGCAGAGGCTCATGGATATCCTTACTTGGGCTGGAACTGCCAGTCGTAGACCCATGTTTCCGTAATGGGATCAGGCAGGTTTTCGCCCTTTTTGAGCATGGCTCGAAGGCGCAGGGTGAGAGGACCTTTGCGGGCGGCCATGAGGGTATCTATAACTCCGGGCTCCTTGGGCAGGCGGATGGTGAGATCGAGCCGCCAGCCATGGGTCTCGGGATTATACGTGAGCTTTCGGCTCACGACAGGGGTGAAATCAGGAACATCCACAACGCTGGCAAGACCGGTATCCGGGGCCAGTTCGGCAAGCATCCCACCTTCGAAGTCCAGATGGAAGGTCATAGTATCGCCCTTGCGGGAGATACGTGTGGACGTGACGGCGCCAAGGTCATGCATATCTATGCCGGGCAGCATCCAGAACAGCTTCCAGCTGTACATCTGCATCGGCGGATAGTGCCGTTCTGCCGCAGGCTTATCGGGCGCAGAAGGATCGAGAGGTTTGTCCGGACACCAGAACGCCACGATGTTGTCGTGCATCTCATCTTCTGTGGGGATCTTTACCAAATTCAGTGAGCCGGGACCCCAGTCGCCTTCCGGGCGTACCCAGAGCGAAGGTCGTTTTTCGTAACGAGCATCCAGATCCTGATAGCTCTTGAAGTCGCCGTCACGCTGGAGCAGACCGAATCCGCGCGGGTTCGTTATGGGGAAAGAGGTCACGCTCAGGCGCTTGGGATTATCCAGAGGGCTCCAGCGCCAGTATTTCATGTCGTCCACGAAGAGAAGGCCATCGGAATTATGGATCTCCGGCCGAAAATCATCGGGGCGACCGTTCTTCTCTTCACCGTAGAAAAACATGCTGGTCAGCGGGGCAAGCCCTATCTTTTCGAAATTCCTTGCATTCTTACGAGAGAACAGCGCACATTTTACGTCCATCACGGTAGGGGAACCGGGCTTGACGATGAAACGATAGGCCCCCGCGAGGCTCGGGCTGTCCATGAGGGCGTAAATGGTGATGCTCGTCGATTCCGCCTGAGGTTTTTCTATCCAGAACTCCTTGAAATAGGGGAATTCTTCCCCCTGCGCGCAGGCGGTATCCAGTGCAAGGCCGCGTGCGGAGATGCCGTAGCTGTTGCCTTTGGCCAATGCACGGAAATACGAAGCCCCGAGGAACACCACGACTTCGTCCTTGTAGTCCGGACGGTTGAGGGGGTAATGGATGCGGAACCCGGCAAAATCCAGATCTTTGGCCGAACCGACCTGCTGTGCCAGCGCTTCGGAGGCATACTGGAACATGGCAGAAGAAAAGGCGACATCCGTTACAGATTCGCTGTTGATGACATGGATGCGAACTGGTCTGTTGTAATACAGGCCGGGATGGAAGAACTGGACGTTGAAAGGCAGTTCGTCTGCCGCCCACAAGGCCTTGTCGGGCCGGAAGCGGATATTGCTCCAATCGCCGTGACTGAGCTTGGCGAGAAAATCAGGGATCGACGGGCCTTCGGCATAGGGATGCGCGGCAAGATCCTGTGCTTTTGCCTGAACATCGGCAAAGGTGAATGCGGGAACCATGGCCCGGGCAGGGGCCGCGCTGAAGACAACGAGAAGGCAGAGCAGAGATATCAGACGGGTCAGCATACGATACTCGGTTAAAGATGATTTATGAGTGTCGCAGATGTACATTGTATCGGCAACTTTTATCGAAAAAGAGCAACACTTTGCAAGAAAAAAACATCCAATAAGGCATTATTGTCATTTTATGGTGGAAATATGAGAAATTTCGTTTCCCCCTTCCAGTAAAACAGCTGCAAAGGCTTGTCCAGAGCTTTATATCTCAGATGATGAGCAGGGCTGAGAGCCCTTGCGGCGGCGTGGCGGCTACGGTAACGTAAAGAGCTTGCTGGCAACGGCAGAGAAGAAAAAAGGAAGAGATAGCTGTGGACGCATTGCTGGATATCAGAAACGTAAGTCGTGAATTCGCTGTGCGGCGCGGGATGTTCGATCCCCGACCGGCCAGTGTCAAGGCTGTGAACGACGTGAGCCTTACACTCTATCCCGGAGAGACGCTTGGCCTCGTAGGGGAGTCGGGTTGCGGCAAGTCCACGCTGGCACGCATGGCCGTAGGCCTTCTGCCGCCTACGGAGGGTAGTATCATCCTCTCTGGCCGCCCTCTTATGGAATGGACAGCGCTGGAACGAGCTTCCCGCATACAGATGGTGTTTCAGGATCCTTTTTCTTCGCTCGATCCCCGGCAGACGGTGGGGGCAAGTATCGCGGAACCTCTCATGCTTTCAGCTAAAGCCGCAGGCACGCCGCTGAGCCGTCAGGAACTTTATAGGCGCGTGGGAGAAGTTCTGGAACGCGTAGGTCTTCAGGCCGGGCATATCAGCCGTTATCCACATGAATTTTCCGGGGGCCAGCGGCAGCGCATAGCCGTGGCGCGGGCCCTCATTGCCGGCCCGCGGGTCCTGGTTTGTGACGAACCTGTTTCCGCGCTCGATGCCTCGGTGCAGGCGCAGGTCCTCAATCTGCTGAAGGATATGCAGGAAAGCCTTGGCCTGAGCTATCTTTTCATTTCGCACGATCTCGGGGTCATCGGCTTCATGAGCGATAGAGTCGCCGTGATGTATCTGGGGCGGGTCGTGGAGCTGGCCTCCGCTCGCGAACTTTTCGCCCATGCCGCCCATCCGTATACGGAAGCATTGCTGGCGGCCGCACCTTCCCGGGATCCGTCACTGCGCGGACAGCGGCGCCCGCTGACGGGCGAGATGCCCAGCCCGCTCGATCCGCCCTCAGGTTGTCCGTTCCATCCGCGCTGTCCGCATGTCCGCCCACTGTGCCGGGAGCAGGAGCCTGCGTTCTCCCCGCTGAGCGACGGACATTTCGTCCGCTGTCATTTTCCTTTGTGAGGTCCCATGATCATCCTTGACCAGCAATACGTTTCCCGGGAATTGAAGGAATATCTGGAAGAGTGCCAAGTCCCTGTGCTTCGCAATCAGGCCGCGCTCGAAGCTGATCCTCAGGGGCGCTTCCATCTCATCTCTGAAGATGACGCCGAAGCTCTTCTCGATGCCGGAAGCCGGATATACACGACGTGTGAAAACTCCCTCTCCTGGGTGGTGAAACATTCCCGCGACACTTCGCTCCAGCAGAGCATAGCTCTCTGCAAGGACAAAGCCGCGTTCCGGCGCAAACTGGCGCCGCTCTGCCCTGAGCTTTTCTTTCGGGAGGTGGCGGCCGAAGAGTTGGAGGAGATCGACTTCTCCACACTGGACACACCCTTCGTACTCAAGCCATCCGTAGGTTTTTTCAGTGTCGGAGTCTATACTATTTTCTCTGAACGGGACTGGCAGCAGGCTCTGGAAGATATCCGCCTTCATTCCAGCGAATGGAACAGGGACTACGACGAAAGCGTCATCGGCAGCCGGACCTTCATCCTTGAAGGATACATCGGCGGCGAAGAATACGCGGTAGATTTTTATTATGACGGTGAAGGCAAGGCCGTTATCCTGAATATCCTGCATCATGAATTCAGTTCTGCCGACGATGTGAGCGACAGGCTCTACGTCTGCGGGGCATCCATACTCCGCGAGAATCTTGATCGATTCACCGAGTTCTTCGACCGCATGAACGAGGAAATGGGCCTGCGGGACCTGCCTCTCCATCTGGAACTCCGGGTGGACGGAGAGCGCATCATCCCTATCGAAGCCAATCCGCTGCGTTTCGCCGGGTGGTGTCTGACGGATATTTCTCTCTACGCCTACGGCTTCCGTACCTATGACTATTTCCTGAACGATATCCGGCCAGACTGGGACAGCCTGCTTGCCGGAAAGGACGACGCCCTCTACGCTTTCGCGGTACTCAACCCCTCGCCAGACGTTCAGCCTCATCTTGCGGAGGTGGAGTTCGACTACGACAAACTTTGCGCGGCGTTCCAGAAGGTTCTGGAGCTGCGAAAGATAGACTACAGGAACGGCGGCCCGGTGTTCGGTTTCATCATCGTGGAATCGAACGTCCATGCTCGCAGGGAATTGGATTCGATACTGCGTTCCGACCTGCATGAATTTTTGGCGCAAGGACCAGAGGAGGAAAACGATGCGTAAAGATTTCGGAGTGAAACCGTGGCTTTATCCTATGCCGGTATTCATCGTGGCCGCATACGATGAGGCTGGTGTACCCAATGCGATGAATGCCGCATGGGGCGGGATGCATACGGATGACAGGATAGGCCTCTGCCTTTCCGAAGAGCATAAGACGACGAAGAATATCCTTGCGAAGCGGGCTTTCACTGTGAGCATGGCCACGCGAGGAAAGATAGAAGCCTGTGATTATGTAGGCATCGCGTCTGGGAACGATATCGAAGATAAGTTTTCCCGTGCAGGATTCCACGCCGTCCGTTCTGCCCATGTGGACGCGCCTCTTATCGAGGAACTCCCCATGGCCATGGAATGTGAGCTGATATCCTACGATGAGGAGACCTGCTACATGGTAGGACGCATCGTCAACGTCTCGGTGGACGAAAGTGTTCTCGGAGAAAATGGCAGGATAGACGTATCCCGGCTCCAGCCTGTGGTCTATGACCCGTGCAGCAAGGATTATCTGGCTGTGGGCGAGAAGGTAGCCAAGGCCTTTTCTGCAGGGAAAAGCCTCATGAAGGCATGAAAAAAGGCTCCGTGAAAACGGAGCCTTTTTCGTTGGTATCTTCCAGGCGATTACACGATGCCGTGTTCGCCGGGGCGTTCGTAATCGTCGTTCTTGGAAGCCTTCTTATGGTACAGATCGGCATTGCCGAAAGCCATGAGGATGGGAGCAGCCACGAAGACAGAGGAGAACGTACCGAAGACCACGCCCATGGTGATGGTGAAGGCGAAGTCATGGATGACGCTACCGCCGAGCAGGTACAGCGCAAGACAGGCCACCAGCGTGGTAGCAGAGGTCATGATGGTACGAGCCAGCGTCTGGTTCACAGACTTGTTGATGATGCCGTACATGGTGGGCTTTTCCGTGGCATCTGCAGGGATGGCACGCAGATTTTCACGGATACGGTCGTACACGACGATGGTATCGTTGATGGAGTAACCCACG
Source organism: Mailhella sp. (assembly GCA_017522745.1). Classification (GTDB taxonomy): domain Bacteria; phylum Desulfobacterota; class Desulfovibrionia; order Desulfovibrionales; family Desulfovibrionaceae; genus Mailhella. The sequence goes on along the minus strand of JAFWYI010000301.1, from coordinate 5,690 downwards.
AGGGTGAGCAGGGCGGCGATGACATTGAGGTCGATCTCCACGCCCATCAGGGTAAGCAGGCCCAGCGTTACCATAACGTCGTGCAGCAGGGCGAGAATAGCGCCCAAGGCGAAGTTCAGCTTCAGTTTCCAGCAGCAGACGAGCGTTACCAGCAGACCGATGGCCACACCGATGAGCCGGTTGAAGCCGAGATAACCTGCTCCGTACACAGCGCCCCAGAGGACCACCGCCATGGCACCGGCGATGAACCAGCTATGTTCGAAGCGGCCGGAGATGTATACGGTGATGAGGAGAACCGCATAGAACAGGGCTTCGATAGCCATGTTGCGGAGATCATTGCCCACTTTGGGGCCGACGGTCTCAAGGCGCTGGATGGAGGAAGGATTGTCCGGGATACTGGACTTGAGCGCGCCGGAAACCTGTTCACGCAGATCCTGATTTTCCACGGCATCCAGCGAAAAACGCAGCATATAGTCACGGTCTTCACTGCCGACCTGCTGAACGGTCAGGCCGGAGAGACTGACGTTCTGAAGAGCGGTCTTGACCTGTTCGTCAGCGATAGGCTGTTCGAACTGCACCTGAACCATGGCGCCACCGGCAAAGTCCACGCCATAGCGCAGGCCGCCGTTCATGATGATGGCAAAAAGTCCGATAACGATGAAGAGGCCGGAGATGGCATACGCAATGCGACGCAGACCGGCGAAGTCGATATTGGTCTGACGAGAAAGAAGGGCGAATCCCATAATGGAACCTCTTTACTAGACGCTGATTTTCTGGGTACGAGAACGCTGGATCCAGGTTTCAAAAATGGCTCGCGACACAAAGATGGCCGTGAACATGGAAGCAAGGATACCCAGCGAAAGAGTCACTGCAAAGCCACGGATGGGACCCGTGCCGAACTGGTACAGGATGGCGGCCGTGATGAGCGTCGTGAGGTTCGAGTCGAGAATGGAAACACTGGCGCGGCTGAAACCGGCCTGCACAGCCTCAAAAGCGCTGAGACCATTTTTCAGCTCTTCACGGATACGTTCAAAGATGAGCACGTTGGCGTCCACCGACATACCGATGGTGAGTACGATACCGGCGATACCGGGCAGCGTGAGCGTAGCCCCGAACAGAGTCATGCCAGCCATGAGGATCATGATGGTGAAGCAGAGCATGGCATCGGCGATGAGACCGGAAAGGCCGTAGTACAGCGGCATGATGATGACAACGGCAGACGCACCGACCAGAGAGGCGATGATACCGCTGTTGATGGATTCCTTACCAAGGGAAGGACCAACGGTACGTTCTTCCAAGATGGACACAGGCGCAGGCAGGGAGCCGGCACGCAGAACGATAGCGAGGTCCTGAGCTTCTGCAGTCGTGAAGTTACCGGTGATGGAAGCCTTGCCGCCGGAGATACGGTCCTGGATGACGGGGGCAGAATAGACCTTGCCGTCCAGCACGATGGCCATACGCTTCTTGATGTTCTCACCAGTGATGCGTTCAAAGGTGTTGGCACCACGGTTGTTGAATTCAAGACCGACGTAAGCCTGACCGAACTCGTTGAAGGCGGGACGGGCGTTGGTGATATCTTCGCCGCCCATGAGTGCGTCAGAATCGAGGATGACGACGCTTTCACTCTGCGAGCCATCAGGATTCTTCGTGATCATCGGGAAACGAGCGGTGCCGGCGGGCAGCATCATGGCATTGGGATTCACGTCGTCACGGACGAGGCGGAATTCCAGATGGGCCGTCTGGCCGATGATCTGGATAGCGCGTTCGGCATCGGTCATGCCGGGGAGCTGCACCTGCACCTGATTGTCGGACTGGCGACGGATGTCAGGTTCAGCCACACCGAACTGGTCGATACGGTTACGGATGGTGCGAACGACCTGATCCAGAGTCATTTCTTCGGTCTGCTTGCGAGCTTCGGCAGCAAGATCGAAAACATACACGCGGCCGGAAGTCGTAGCGCGGGAATCGATCTGCGCAAGGTTGCCGAACCATTCCTGGACCATCTTTTCAAAGGCCTGAGCCTGATCGAGACGGGGAAGCACGACTTCAAGTTTGCCGTCAGCGTTGAGGCGCGGCTTCATGAGCGTGATCTTTTCATGATTCGCACGGTCGCGCATATCCTGCCCGGTGACGGACAGCGTGTTCTGCACGGCTTTTTCCACATCCACGCCCAGCGTGAGGTGCATGCCGCCCTTCAGGTCAAGACCGAGATTGATACGGTCCTGCATGAGGGCACCCAACGGAGAATTACTGATAAAAGGCAGGTTGGGCATCGCGTAGGCCAGCACAACGAGGAACACCATCAGAGAAACTGCCAGGCGTAAACGCAGAGCTTTCATTACTGATTCCTTAGGTTGATAGGGGACATATTGCGGCAAGAAAATACAAAGCTCCACGCCTCTCGCAAAAGAGGCGCGGAGTCATGGGAAGCGTTTCCCGAAGTATTACTTCTTTTCGGCGGGGGCGGCTTCGGTCTTGGTGAGAGCCTTGGGATCGTAGGTGCCGCTCACGAAGCCGCGGGGCATACGGACCTTGGTTTCACCCAGATCGACCACGAGGATGTCGCCTTCGATGTCGACGATGCGACCGAGGAAGCCGGCGGAGGTCATGACATAGGAACCCTTGCCGAGAGCTTCGATCATGGCCTTGTGTTCCTTGTTACGCTTCTGCTGAGGACGGATGAGCAGGAAGTAGAACACGGCAAACATGAGCAGCAGGGGAACGAAAGAGGCGAGGGCGCCCATAGGACCCTGAGCGGCAGCACCACCGGCGTTACCGGCAGCGTAGGCGATGGAAGTGAGCATTATGGTCTCCAGAGTTGAATTTACGGACATTCGTCCGCTCGTTGAAAGCTCTTCTTAACCTTTTGAGCTTGTTTATGCAATGGTTTAAGCACTCCGAAAGGCTAAGACAAGAGGTGCCGCGCGAGTTTTCCGGGAATTTCTTCACAGGGAAAACACTGGACTTTCAAGGGGAATGCGTGAAAATATGGCGTCATGAATCAAAAGCGCTCATGCGCGGAGGAGAATATATGCCCATGCCCATCGATCCTATGGAACAGGCGCGCATCCAGTCGCGTATCCTTATCGAGAGCCTGCCGTATCTGCGTGAATATCACGGTGAGACCATCGTCATCAAATATGGTGGCCATGCCATGACCGATGAAAACCTCAAACTGGCCTTTGCCCGTAACATCAGTCTGCTCAAGCTGGTGGGTATCCATCCTGTGGTGGTGCATGGCGGCGGCCCGCAGATCAATCAGATGCTGAACAAGCTGGAGATCAAGTCCGAATTCCGCAACGGCCATCGCGTGACGGATGAAGCCACCATGAACGTGGTGGAAATGGTACTTGTAGGCTCCGTGAACAAAAGCGTAGTGAACCTCATCAACAAGACGGGGGCCAAGGCTGTCGGTCTTTCCGGTAAGGACGGCGTCCTGCTCGAAGCCCGCAAGCTGGCCATGACCATCAACCACGGTCAGGAACAGCCGCCGGAGATCATCGATCTTGGTAACGTGGGCGAGGTGACGCATGTCAACGCCCGTCTGCTCAACTCGCTCATCGCCGATGACTTCGTGCCGGTCATCGCGCCTGTGGGCGTGGATGCCGAGGGCAATACCTACAATATCAATGCGGACTCCGTAGCCGGTGCTGTGGCTGGTGCGCTCATGGCCAAACGCCTGCTTATGCTTACGGACGTTGCCGGCGTGCTGGACAAGGAAGGAAAGCTCATCGAGCACTTCAATATCGCAGACGCGGAACAGATGAAGGCGGACGGCACGCTCACCGGCGGCATGATCCCCAAGATCGACTGCTGCCTGAACGCCCTGAACAACGGTGTGGACAAGGTGACCATCGTGGACGGTCGCGTTGAGAACTGCGTCCTTCTGGAACTACTCACCGATCAGGGCATCGGTACTGTCATCGAGAAGTAAGCAACTGAAAAAAACAATAACTATACATAAGAAGCCCGATGTTTCCAAACATACTCGGAAACATCGGGCTTCTTATGTATATGAAGTGTGTGGGGGATATCATCTCCCCCACAATTCTTTTTTCTTAGTCCAGAGAAGCGGCTTCTTCCACCATTTCAAAGGCTTCGATAACGTCGCCGAGCTTGATATCGTGGAAGTTTTCGAGGCCCACACCACATTCGAGGTTACGCACGACTTCGCGAGCGTCGTCCTTGTGGCGCTTGAGGGACGCGATCCTACCGGTGTAGACCACCACACCGTCACGCAGCAGGCGGGCCTGAGCGTTACGGGTGAGCTTACCGTCGGTGACCATACAACCGGCGATAACGCCGACCTTGGGCACAGAGAAGGTATCGCGCACTTCAGCCTGACCGAGGTACACTTCCTTGGAAACAGGAGCCAGCATACCGGCCATAGCAGCCTTGATCTCTTCGCCGAGCTTGTAGATGATATCGTAGAAGCGGATATCCACCTGTTCCTGTTCGGCAACTTCCTTCACCTTGGCGGTAGGACGCACGTTGAAGCCGATGATGATGGCGTTGGAAGCCGTGGCGAGCATGACGTCGGACTCGGAGATAGCACCGGCACCACCGTGGATGATCTCGATACGCACCTTTTCGGTGCTGATCTTGCGGAGGTATTCGGTGATAGCTTCCAGAGAACCCTGCACGTCTGCCTTGAGGACCACGTTGAGTACAAGGGCTTCCTTGGCATCGGCACGCTGGCTGAGGAAGTTTTCGAGAGTCACGCGGGAAACCTTGGCCAGTTCCTTTTCACGGAGCTTAGTGGCGCGGGATTCAGCGATACGGCGGGCCGTCTTTTCATCGGCCAGCACCACGAACTCTTCACCAGCTTCCGGCACACCGTCGAAGCCCTGGATCTCCACAGGCATGGAAGGTCCGGCTTCCTTGATCTTGCGGCCCTGGTCGTTGAACATGGCACGCACACGGCCGGAGAACACGCCGCACACGAAGACATCGCCCTGACGGAGCGTACCTTCCTGCACGAGCACGGTAGCCACAGGGCCACGGCCCTTGTCGAGCTTGGCTTCCACCACGTGACCGCGGGCAGGCTTATCAGGATTGGCCTTGAGTTCAAGGATCTCAGCCTGAAGAGCGATGAGTTCGAGCAGATCGTCGAGGCCCTTGCCGGTCTTGGCAGAGACCATGCCCACGATGGTATCGCCGCCCCAGTCTTCAGCCTGCAGACCGAGTTCGGCCAGCTCGCGAAGCACGCGGTCGGGGTTGGCGGTTTCCTTATCGATCTTGTTCACAGCCACCATGATGGGCACACCGGCGGCGCGGGAGTGGTTGATAGCTTCGCGGGTCTGATCCATCACACCGTCGTCAGCGGCGACCACGAGAACGACGAGGTCAGTGAGCTGAGCGCCGCGGGCACGCATAGCGGTAAAGGCAGCATGGCCGGGAGTATCGAGGAACACGATATCGCCGCGCTTGGTCTTCACATGGTAGGCGCCGATGTGCTGGGTGATGCCGCCGGCTTCACCGCTGGTGACGCTGGTCTTGCGGATAGCGTCGAGCAGAGAAGTCTTACCATGGTCAACGTGGCCCATGATGGTAACAATTGGAGGACGGGTAACAAGATTTTCGGTGTCATCGTTTTCTTGATCGAAGTAAGAGAATAGCTTTTCTTCGGAAGTTTCTTCCCTTTGGAGTTCAAGAGTGATGCCAAAGTCACCGGCTACAAGCTCTGCTAT
>JAFWYI010000300.1 GCA_017522745.1 Mailhella sp. | reverse complement strand
TAAGGCGTGAAACGAGAACCACGCGCTCATCCTCCGCACCGTGGCGGAGCGTACCGGCCTGCCCGAAGAAGAGGTGCGCCAGAACATCAACTTGGTCCCGGTACTCGGCAGCGGCAAGTTCGGCTACATACAGGCGGATATCATGAAGCTCTGCAAGGATCCCGCAACGCCGCTGGCTTCCCTGCCCAGCACCGCGAGCATACAGCATCAGTTCTCCAGCGCGGCCGGAAAATTCTCCGACGCCAAGGCGGGCCTTTACCTCGCCGCCTCCAGCTTCGGCCTTTCGCCTGAACTCGTGGCGCAGTGGCAGGCGAAGAGCCTTTCCTCGCCTACCCTCAGAGATGCCCGTTTCTTCGGCTGGTGTGTGGCCGGGGCCGGGGCAGACTGTCAGGGCGTGACCGAGGCCGTGCGGGCCGGGGTGGACAACGAAAACCTGTTCCTGCTCCTGCACTCCGTGGCGCGCCGCCTCGATACCGGTATCAAGCAGGCGATGGGCGAGGCCATGGCCGACATGGGCTCCGACGAGATGAGCCTGCTCAATTCCCTGACGCAGGAAGCCTTCCTGGACCGCAACCCCGAATTCTGCGCGGCGCTCCGGGCTGACCAGAACAAGCTGGACGCGCTGGCGATCTATGCGGAAAAGCAGGTCTATCAGGCGCAGAACTCCATGGGCGACGTCTACCTCAAGGGCGACGAAGAGGCTCTTCAGGAAGCGATGCTGGAATACAATTACTGCGCCAAGGCACTTTCCATCCTTATCGAACTCGGGGCGAAGCTCCCTGACTGATGGCCTGACGCCACGGCCTCCCATCCCGCCCCCCCCAATAACCAAAATCAGAAGGACGATATCGCATGAACGCAGAAGAACTCATCCGTGAACTGGGGCGCAGTCTCGGCATCGCACTGGAACTCAGTCCGCAGGGCACGTGCCGTGTGGATCTTGACGGCGACATGGTGGACTTTGAGAAAAGCGGCGAAAAACTCTACGTGATGGCGGATCTCGGTTCCAGCCTGAACCGCGAGGACGCCCATGCCAGCCTGCTGACCGCCAACTGCCTTGGCGCGCAGACCGGCGGCGCCACTCTGGGCATAGATCCCGGTCGCGCCATGTTCACCCTGCACCTTCTGGTGAACGAAGTGCCGTACTCCGTCTTCGAAGCCGACCTTGCGCGGTTCATACGCGCCATGCGCTGGTGGAAGGAATGGCTGGCCCTGCCGCCCCTGCCCGAGGGCCGCAAGGTGCCGAGCACGGCGAGCGCCGAGATGAGCTTCGACCCCTTTGCCGCCCATACTCTGCGCGTTTAGCGTGCCCGCCTGCCGGGCAAACGAATCATAGCGCTCCAACGAGAGACCTCCTACCTTCGTGGCAGGAGGTCTTTTTTCATGCCTGTGACGTCGCGCCTGCTCATCGCACTGCTTTCGGCTTCGTCCATCACGCTGGCCCTCGGGGCATCGTTCGCCCTGCATCTGGAGCGACCCTACTGGGCGGGCATCGCGGCCATGATACTCAGCCAGTCGGTCACAGGGCAGAGCCTCCAGAAAGGTATCTGGCGCATGGTGGGCACGGTGGTGGGCGTGTCCGCAGGCATGGCGGGGCTTGCGTATTTTGGCGAGGACCGGCTGTGGCTGCTGGCGACGTGCTGTGCGGCACTGGTCCTGCTCGCTATGCTCATGCACGAGAGCAAGTACAGTTATTTCTATTATTCCACGGCGTTGATGATAGTCCTCGTGCTGGCGCAGTCCCACGAGGAAGCGCCCTTCGGCATTGCTGTGGACCGCATGACGGAGAATCTCGTGGGCATCGCGTCCTACACCTTATGCGCGTTCTGCCTGCGGCCGCAGTCCGCCTCGCAGGAGATAGGCGCGCTCCCGGGCTATGGGCGCGCGGTGCTGCTGGAACTTCGCGGCGGGGGTGGGCTGTCCGTACTGCGCGGCACGCTGGGCACGGGGCTGAGAGCGCTGACCCTGCTCATCGCGCTGGGGCTCATCTGGCAGGTCTTCGCGCCGCCGGGCTCGGAAAGCACGATGTTCGTGGAGATAGGATCCCTGCTCATCCTGCTGGGATTCATGACGAAACGCTTTGCGGCGTGGGAACTTCTGTTTTCCTTTGCGGCGGGCATGGCGGCGTCCATGTTTCTCTACTGCGCGGTACTGCCGCGGCTTTCGGGCTTCGAGGAACTGGGCGTGGTGATATTTGCGCTGTGCTTCGTCATGGCGTGGCTGTTCCCGCTGCCGGAACAGGGCATGGCCCGCATGGGGGCGCTGATGCCGGTGTTCGTGCTTTCCGGTCTTGGCGGCGAGGTGATAGGTCCTGCGGCCTTCCTTGGCGGCGTGGTGGGGCTGATGTGCGCCGCGCTGGCTGTGACACTGCTGTTCTCCGTGGTCCCGCCTGTAGCGAAGAGCTGAGGGGCGATGATGAGAAGAGGGGATGTCGGTGCGTGGGGCGGCGGTGCGAGTGGGATGCGGCGGTGCGAGTGGGATGCGGCGGTGGGAGTGGGGGATTTGTGGACGTGCGGCGGTGGGATGCGTAGAGGGGGCGTGGGATACGTTTCGTGGGGGCGTGGGTCAAGGGACGCGGGCAAGGGACGCGGGGCAAGGGACGCGGGCGAGGGACGCGGGGCAAGGGACGCGGGCGAGGGACGCGGCGTGCCCCCCCCCGCCTGCTCAGCGTCAACACCGGGCCAAAGCCGATGAAAGGAGGAGCCATGCCGCATGAACTTTCGGCCTTCGGAGTATTTTTTTCGCCATGGCTGGCCGCGTGGGCGGTGGCCTGCGTGCTTGCCCCACTGCTGGCGTGGTTGACGGGGGCGCTGGGCTGGACCCGCTGGTTCCGCCTGCCGCAATGGACCTTCCTCGGCCTGCTCGTCTGCACGGCCTGCATCCTTTTTCGCTGGGGGATATGATGCATAAGAACGACGCTCGCCGCGAGGCCGCGCTCACGCAGGGGCGGGGTTCGGCGCGGGAACTTCTGGCATGGGGCGTGACCGTGCTTCTCGCTGCCGGGGCCCTGTGGTTCATCCATTCGCTGTACCTGCGCGAGATGGACGAACCGTGGACGCGGGACGGTCAGGTGCAGGCAGATCTCATCCTCATCTCCTCACCTGTGGACGGCGTGGTGGAGAGCGTGTCCGTGCGGAGCGGCTCCGAAGTGCCGGAGGGCGGGGCGCTGTTCATGGTGCGCCCGCTGAAAGGCGCGGACGAGCATGGGCGGCACATGACCGTGGAGGAGGTGCGTTCTCCGGCGCGGGGCTGGGTGATGGAGAGTTCGCTGCAGCGCGGTTCGGCGGTGAAGGCCGGGGAGCCGCTGTTCTCGCTGGCCGTGCGCGAGAGTTTCCGCGTTACCGGCTTCTTCCGCGAGACCCTGCTCGGGCATATCCGCGAAGGGGCGCGGGCCCGCGTGACGCTCATGGCGTGGCCGGACAGACCGCTGGACGGCGTGGTGGAAAGCGTGGGGCGCGGCATCGAGCGCAGTGACGGCGCACTCGGTCCGGGGCTGCTGCCCAAGGTAACGCCCACCTTCGACTGGATACGCCTTGCCCAGCGTTTCCCTGTGCGGGTGAAGCTCAACGCGCTCCCGCCGGACATGGAACTGCGCGTGGGGCTCACCGCCACGGTGCAGATACTGGACTAGGCTCGCGGGGGGCGTGGCTTGAGGCGCGAGGGGGGGGACGCGCGACGCGTGAGGGGGGACGCGTGAGGCGTGAGGCGCGGCGCGAGAGACCGGGGAGGGCGAGGGGCGGCGCAACGTCCCCTGGTTCAGGGCATCAGCCACATCACCAGAGGCAGGGTGACGAGGGAAAGCAGGGTGCTTACGATGACCGTGAGCGAGGTTTCGGCGGGCTTCGCTTCGTAGCGTTCCGCAAGGATGTAGACCAGCACGGCCACCGGCATGGCGAAGGTCACGGTGGCGGCGGCCAGCATGTCGCCGGTGCAGCCCGCCATGCGGAGGATGACGTAGGCGATGAACGGCGCGGCGAGGAGGCGCAGACCGGAGACCGCGACGATGGGGCCCAGCACGTCACGCAGGGAGATCGGACCCAGTGCGCCGGACATCTGCGCGGAAAGCACCATGCCCATACTGAACAGGGCGCAGGGCGCGCAGGTGGAGCCGAGCATGGTGGTGGCGCGGAGCAGGGCCTGCGGCGGCTCGATGCCCAGAAGGCTCACCAGCAGACCGGCCAGCGAGGACATCACCATGGGGTTGCGGCGAAGTTCGCGCACGAAGCGCAGGGCCATGGCAAGACCGGAACTGCGGGCAGGCGCGCTCCCCATGTTTTTCGCGCTCCCCCCGGCGTTCGTCCCCGCGTTCTCTGCGTCGTCCCTCTCCATCTCCGCGTTCGCGGCCAGCGTTTCGGCGCGGCGCTGATAGTCGAGGGATGTGTCTGCCGTGATGCCCACGGCGGTGTAGAGCAGGGCGCAGATCATGTTGGCGTTGAGGGCGTCCTCACTGCCCGGGAAGACCATGATGACGAAGGGCAGACCGAAGAAGGCCGCGTTGGGGAAGCTCGCGCCCATGGTGCGTATGGTGGCGGCCCGGCTGTTGTGCCGGAAGCCCCGAGAGAACAGCGCGTAGAACAGCAGATAGCACAGCATGGAGGCCGCAAGACCGCCCCACACGAGCGCGCGGGCGTTGTCGCTGCCCGGGATGGTACACATCTGCGAGAAGAGCAGGCAGGGCAGGCTCACCCAGTAGACGAACTGATTCAGGCACAGGGCCATGCTTTCCGGGAAGAGGCGGCGGCGCTGCGTTATCATGCCGAGGAGCATGATGCCGAAAATGGTGAGGAGCGCGGAAACGATGGCTGACATGCTCAGTCCTTATGCGGGGCGGACATAGTGTGGGCCCCATCGGTACGCATGGAGCCCAGCGGGGAATGGTGATGATCCGCAGGGTCGGGACATTCGAATTCCTTCTGACACATGGCGGCCATGTGGTCGTTCAGGCTGCGGCGCACGGCGCTGAGTTCACGCAGGTAGAACAGAATGGCCGCGATCAGGATGATCGAAGCGCAGAGCATGGCGGCCGGGGCGCCGACAACGTCGCCCAGCGCACCGAAGATGAGCCCGCCCACAGGGCCCGCGCCAGCCGTACACATCACGTAGATGCTGAGCAGGCGGCTGCGGTGGGAATCCGCCGTGGTGGTCTGCAGGAGCGTGTTCACGCTGATGGCCGTGGTGGTGATGCCGAAGCCGATGCAGAAGGCGCTGGGCAGGGAGAGCCACATCCACGGCGAGAGCGCGAACACCGCAAGGCTCGCCGCCGTGAACAGCGCACTGCGCGACACAGAAACAGGGATGGACTTCACAAAGATGAACATCGACACCGCGATGCCGCCGAAGAAGGCGCCAGCGCCCACAGCGCCCAGCAGCCAGCCCAGCGTGCGGGAGCCGCCGTCCAGCACGTAGGTGGAGAAGGTGGGGAACAGCACCACATAGCACGGAGCCAGCAGACCGAAAACGAAGAACAGCCGGAGCATGCGATTCACGTAGAAAGTGTTGCGCACGTAGCTCAGTCCTTCGCCCATGTCTTTCAGCAGGCCCTGCCTGCGGGGCTTCTGCACGCGTTCGCGGAAGCGTATGCGGAAGGCGAGGAAACAGATGATGGGCAGGTAGGCCAGCGTAGACAGCAGGAAGCAGATGCTCTCGCCCCACAGCCAGACCATGAAGCCCGCCAGCGAAGGTCCCAGCAGCTTGGAGATGTTGAAGGCCATGGAGTTCAGCGCCACGGCGCTCTTCACGGCATGCGGGTCGCCCACCATGAGGGAGACTGAGGACTGCCGGGCCGTCATGTCGAAGGCACTCACGATGCCGAGGAGCAGGCTCAGACCCGCCAGCAAGGGGAAGGTGGCCTGGTCGGTGAAGGACACCCATGTGAGCAGGGCGCCCACGCTCATGCAGAGTATCTGCGTGGTCACCAGCGCTTTTCGCAGGTCGTGCCGTTCCAGCCACGCCCCGGCGAAGAGCCCGAGGAAAAGGATGGGGGCGAGGCTCAGGAACTCCACCACGCCCAGCAGGAAGGCGGAATCCGTAAGACGGAACACCAGCCAGCTCATGGCAAGGCGCTTCATCCAC
>JAFWYI010000299.1 GCA_017522745.1 Mailhella sp. | reverse complement strand
TAGAAATATAAGACCGAGCCTTGACAGAAGAGGGAACGCACCCGTGTCAAATTCCGAGCAGGAAAAAAGAGACTTCAAGGGCATTATTTTCCGCCTTCTTTCCTACGTTTTCGCTCACCCCTTCCTTTTTATTACGGCAATCGCCCTGACTCTTATCTCAAATCAGCTTGCCCTTCTCGGTCCCGAGTATTCGGGCTCTGCCGTTGACGCGATAGTAGAGGAGAGCGGAGTGAATATGCCCCTCGTATTAACGAACGTCATAAAGATGATCGTCTGCTACGTTTTCTCATCGATCCTATCCTATCTTCTCTCGGTGGTTATGGTAACGCTCGGACAAAAAATCGTCTATACGATGCGCCGCGAGGTGTTCGAAAAGCTCTCCCGCCTCCCCCGACAAAATTCTCAAACCTCTCTACAGCACCAGATCACGCGGCCGATGACGCGCACGGAGTCGGCGAGGTCGCCGCGCAGGTCTACGCGGATAGGTTCGTATTCAGGGTTGCGGCTGCGGAGGACGAGGGTCCCGCCGGGGAGGGTCTCCACCTGTTTGATGTAAATTTCCTCATTTATCCCCATGGCATAGATGGCGTGACCGTATATCTGGCTCTTGCCCTGGTCCACCAGCACCATATCACCGTGGCGGATGTCGGGTTCCATGCTGTCACCGCAGACCTTCATCAGCACCATCTTGTCCGGATCGCCTTTGCGGCAGAGCCAGTCGTGCCGGAAGGAGAAATAGGAAAGCACGTCGCCCTCGGTCTCAAGACTGCCGCGCCCAGCGGCGAGGCGTGCGCCCACCAGAGGCACCATGACCACGTCGATATTGTCATCCTTGCCCGCCGGAACTTCCCCGAAAAAGCTCAGCCCACGAGAGCGCCGGTCGTCGTTCTCAGCGCGCGGCTCATCGACCTGTGAGGCAGGCGCTTCGGCCGCAGAGACCGCACCTGCCTGAGCATCCCCTTTACCGAAGAAGATCCAGTCGGTGGAGAGACCGTACAGCGAGGCGATCTTGAGGACCCAGCCATCGGGGATGCGCCCCTTGCGGCGTGCCTGACTGACGGCCTGAGGAGTGACGCCGAGGATCTCGGCGAGCTGCCTGTCGTTGCGGAGACCGGCGCCCTGGAGCAGCCGGTCGAGAGTATCGGGAGTAGAGCTGTTCATGAGTCAAGGTTTATCTATAGTGAAACAGAAAGTCAATTAAAAATTAAAAATTAATTTATTTTTAAAAAATATAAACTTTTGATTGACAAAATAAATAAATTTTGACAAAAGGAAGTCGTGCTCGACACAGAATATCAATCTGAATTTTTCAGAAGGAGACATATCATGGCTATGAGCGACGACATCCGCAGCGTGCGTACCTTCCTCGGTTCCCTCAGCTCCGAAACCTTCACCCCCGCACTGGTCGCCCTTGCGTGCAGCAATCTCGAAGCCCTGGCGGAACAGGCCGAAGCTCTTGAGAACACGCCCATGGCTATCAGCCGCGCGCCTCGCGGCCGCGCAAAATCCCGCCAGCTTTCCCTGCTTCAGTAGTAAGCGCTCAGCCGGAGCGTCCTCCCCCGGGACCGCCGCTGTACCTGACCTCTGCAGCGGCACGGCCGAGATGACAGAACGCCCCGACATCCTTGAGATATCGGGGCGTTCTCGTTTATCTGGGCAGGCGTTGCGTCAGAGAGCGCGTCAGGCGTTCTTGCTCTTGTAGACGAACTGATGCGGGTCGATGCCGTATTTCTTCACCTTGTAGTTCACGATGCGGTAACTGGATTTGAGGTCGCGCGCGGCCTTGAGCATGTTGCCGCCAGCCTTGATGAGCGCGTCCACGAGCAGTTCCTTTTCGAAGCGAGTCACGGCGTCGCCCAGCGAGAGCCCGGCTTCCGTGGCGGAGCTTTCGGCTGTCTGGAGCGAAGGGGGCAGGTCGCCAGCGCGGATGACCAGATCTTCGCTGTTCTGCGCGGCCCGCTGGAGGCAGTTCGTGAGTTCGGAGATGTTGCCCGGCCAGAAATAGCGGGTCATCAGCTCCAGCGCGGGGAAGGAGATGCGCTTGATCTGTTCGCCCTTGCCACCGGCGATGCGCTTGAGCAGATGCTCCACCAGGGGAACGATGTCCTCACGGCGTTCGCGCAGGGGCGGGATGTGCAGGGCGCAGGCGTTCAGGCGGTCGAAAAGTTCACGGGAGAAGCGTCCCTGCTCCACCAGAGTTTCCAGCGGGGCGCTGGATGCCGTGATGACGCGCACGTCCACAGGCACGGGGGTCGTGGCTCCCTGCCGCAGGATCTTGTGTTCCTTCACCAGCATGAGCAGGCTTTCCTGCGCGGCGGGCGTGAGGGACTCGATGGCTTCGAGGAAGATGGTGCCGGTGTTGGCCTGTTCTATGAGGCCTTTCTGCGTTTGCATGGCACCGAGGAACGCGCCTTTCTGGTAGCCGCAGAGTTCGGCCTGCAGGCGTTCCGGGGCAATGGCGCCGCAGTGGCACACCACCAGCGGAACATCGCTGCGCGGGCTGGAAGCGTGGATGCGGACAGCGAGCAGTTCCTTGCCAACGCCGGGTTCGCCGCACAGAAGGACCGGGGCGCGGCCCTGTGCGATGTGCGCGGCCTGTTCGAGGATGTGGCGCATCACCTTGGACTGCGCGATGAAGGCGCTGCTGCCCTCGGCGTCTGCAGGTTCACGCATCAGGTCGGCGGGGCGCTGGCCGGGCAGGCGGCGCTGACGGTTGAGTTCCTCGCGTAAGTATGCGGCTTCGTTGGCGATGAGAGCCGCGACCACCTCCATGAAGAGACGGCGTTTTTCCAGGTCTTCGCGCGAGACGAACACCGTGTCGGCGTTCAGCGTGCCGATGACTTCGCGCCCGGCGATGGGACCGTCGCCCAGCGGGGCAAGGATGGGCACGGAGATGAACGAGAGCCGCTCCATCTCCTCTTCACTGCGTTCGAAGAGCAGGCTGAGGAAGAGCTTGTCGCCCTTGAGTTTTTCCACGATGACAGGTCGCCCCGTCGCGAAGACCTGACCGGTCACACCAACACCGGGGGCGTAGTTGCCGTGCCCTTGGCGTGGTTCGGCATCGGCAAGGCTGAGACGCAGGGTCCCGGTCTCCGGGTCGAAAAGGACGAGGTGGGCGCGAAGGAAGTTGTGTCTTTCCGAAAGGTTACGCAGGAGCGAGGTAAGGCTGGACTGGAAGGGACGCAAGGGGCCCATCTCGCTGGCCATGAGGCGCAGCGATTCCAGCCAGGGGCTCACGTCCTGCTCGGGAGCAAGGTCAACGGTCTGAGGCATGGTCCCTCCTGCCCTTGGTTCGAACTATTTCTTGAGCTGGGCGATGCGGGCGCGGAAGAAATCGGCGCTCTGCTGATCGGTGGGAGGAATGGCGGCGATAGTGGCTTCGAGAGCGGTGATGGCGGCAGCCTTGTCGCCGCTGGC
>JAFWYI010000298.1 GCA_017522745.1 Mailhella sp. | reverse complement strand
TATTGCTTTTTAGCGGAAAGCGCTCTGCTTTCCACAAATGCTCCTGCACGCCTTACAGATCTTTTTTGACCTGCCGGCCGTAGGAGATATTCAGCTTATCCAGTTTGGCTCTCAGCGTATTTGGTTTGAGGCCGGCTCGTTCCGCAGCCCCTCCGGGACCAGAGATGCGCCCTTCGCAAGCCGTGAGCAGCTCATAAAAATACTCTCTCTGAGAATCGGCCCACGTAAGTAGCTCCTGTTTATTCTTATTGCTGTTACGGAGCGGGCTTGTCTTACCTGGATTAAACACTATGGGGCCGTCCGGAAGCCCTCGCACAAAGCCTTCCGTTACAACATTGATGAGTTCCCGCACGTTGCCGGGCCAAGGATAATCCAAGAGTTTCTGTATCTCACCGGGTGCCAGAGGCGGAGCGAGGACACCGTTGCGGACCGCCTCCTTATCGAGAACATGCTGGATGAGGAGAGGAATATCCCCGGGACGTTCACGCAGCGGAGGTATTTTAATGGTCACACCTGCCAGACGGAAATAGAGATCTTCACGGAAGGTCCCTTCCTGGACCATGGACTCCAGATCCTTATTGGTGGCGCATACCAGCCTGAAATCTACAGGGATGGGCGCATTTCCTCCCAAACGCTCCACTGTTCTATTCTGCAAGACCCGGAGAAGACGAGTCTGCGCCTCAAGCGGAAGCTCGCCTATTTCATCCAGAAAGAGCGTTCCGCCCTGGGCACGTTCGAATCTCCCCTTATAGTCCTTCAACGCGCCAGTAAATGCTCCTTTATTATAGCCGAACAATTCACTGTCGATCAGCGAGGGGGCAATGCCGCCGCAGTTCACAGCGATGAACGGCTTGTGGGCCCGGGGAGAAAGCCGATGCAATTCGGCCGCAAAAATATCCTTACCTGTACCGGTTTCTCCGATGAGCAGGATGGGGATATCGAAAGGAGCCATAAGATGCAGTTCCTTCGCTACAGCCTTAAGGCCGGAGTTTGCGCCAATGATATTATTGAAGCCGCTTACCTGACGGCGCAGATCCTTGTTGTTCTCGCGGGCCATCTCAAGAAGTTTTTCCAGGCGTGTCTGCTGGAAATAAAAGCGCACCACACCGAAAAGCGGCGACCATAACATGCTCAGCAAGGCTCGTTCCTGCTCAGTGAAGGGATTTTCCACCGTGCAGCCGAAATATATGGACCCTTGAATATGCCCTTCATGTACGAAATAGAAATACAGGCAGGGAGACTCGATCTGGACATCATCGGTCAATATTTTCATGAGGCGACCGATCTGATCGTTCGCCTGAATATAAAACACCTTGTCTTGGCTGAACTTGGCACGATGCTCCATCACCGTTCGCATTTGTGTGCTGGACGGAGAATTGACGTTGCGAATCTGCAAGACGCCATGATCATTCACATAAATATGGCAGGTGGTCTGATCCTCATAAGGAGGCGTAAAGAAAAGGTAAGTAATAGGAAAAAATTTCTTCAAAAAGGAAAATAGCGCCTCAAGACTGTTCTCCAGTTTGCTTTCTGAAAATATCAGAGAGGAGGCCTGTTGGAAAAAATCACCATTTTCCAATATTTCGGAATCACAAAGAGATAAGTCCGATATATTAGATTTAATATTCGATATATCGAATATATTCTTTTTCATAAAATCATAACTCCTTGTAATATCAATCATTATTGTTTTGGCATGATTTTCGCATTAAAAAATAAAAATGGCAATGCCACTCAACCGCTGTACCTTCTTCGGTACGATAATCTAGGAGGATCCCATGAAACCTGCATACAAAGAAAAGTATCCCCACGCGTTCTCTCCCCTTACCGTTGGCAAGAAAGGACAGGTTACCTTCAAGCATCGTATCATGGTTCCTCCGCTCGGCTCTCAGGGTGACATCGTCGACTCCCATCATCGCCTGAACCGTGACGGTGTGGAATTCTATATGGATTTCTGCCGTGGCGGCGCCTCCTGCATCTGTGTCCCCATGGAAATCCCCGCCAACGGTGGCCATCGTGGTGACCTCGTTCTTGATGACGAAGTCGACGGCTTCATCTATCTGCACAATCTTCAGCGCCCCGCCCACATGTATGGCGTGAAGACCATGTGTGAAATCTACCATGCCGGTTGCTGTATGCTTCCGTGGCCCGGCTATACCCTCATGAGCTCCAGCGCGTTCATGTATAATGGTCGTATGACCAAAGAAATGGATCGCAAGGACATGGACGACGTGAAGAAGATGTATGTCGATGCCGCAGTTATGGCTATGCGTTCCGGCTTTGACGGCATCCTGCTTCACTATGGCCATGGCTGGCTCATGAACAACTATCTCTCGCCGCTGTGCAACAAGCGTACCGATGAATACGGCGGATCCGTAGAAAATCGTTGCCGTTATCCCCTCGAAGTCATTAAGGCTATCCGCGACGCCATCGGCTACGACATGATCATCGAAGTGCGCCTGAATGGTGATGACAAGAAGGAAGGCGGCATCACTCCTGACGATTGCGCCCAGCAGGCTCTTATCTTCCAGGATTATGTGGATATGATCCATGTTTCCTGCGGTACCCGCCTCGACGCCTATGCTCGCCCGAAGATGCATCCGACCTGCTTCGTGCCCGAAGCCCATAACGCTGATGCCGCCTGGACGCTCAAAAAGGCCGGCGTGAAGGTCCCCGTTGGCGTAGTAGGCGCTATCGGTTCCGCCGCCACCGCTGAAAAACTCATTGCCGAAGGCAAGTGCGACTACGTGCTCGTGGGCCGCCAGACTGTTGCCGATCCTGATTGGTTCAACAAGGTCCGTGAAGGCCGCGAAGAAGACATCCGTCCCTGTATCCGTTGCGACAACTGCCTGGACGGTGGCCGCCGTGGCTCCCTGACCACTGAAGTCAACATTTCCGACACCTCCACCTTCGATGGCCATTGCTCCGTCAACCCGCTGTTCCGTCAGGGCAAGTACAAGGTGTACATGATGCACCAGAATCCGAAGCCCAAGAAGGTGGCCGTTGTTGGTGGCGGCGTAGCCGGTATGCAGGCTGCCGTGAAGGCCGCCGAACGCGGACACGAAGTCACCCTGTTCGAAAAGGGTGCCCAGCTTGGTGGCCAGCTTGCCATGTACCCCGACCATCTGTGGTTCAAGAACCACGTTCGTGATCTGCGCGAATACTTCATCACCCAGGTGAAGAAGAGCAACATCACTGTCATGCTGAACACGGAAGCCACTCCCCAGCTCATCGAAAACTCTAACTTCGATGCGTGCATCGTGGCTGTTGGTGCCAAGCAGGCCGTTCCGCCTATCCCCGGCATCGAAAACGCTGTCATGGCTTGGGATGTCTTTGGTAACGAAGACAAGATCGGCCAGAAGTTCGTGGTAGTCGGCGGCGGCTCTGTCGGTTGCGAAATCGCTATCCAGCTGGCCGGTAAGGGTCGTGAGGCTACCGTTCTTGAAATGAGCAAGTGGCACGCTGCCAACTCTCAGATCTCCGAACGTATGAGCCTTGAAGAACACATGAAGCTGAATAAGGTGGATCTGCGCCTTGAATCCCGCTGCACGGAAATCACGGATAAGGGCGTGAAGTATGTGGATAAGGACGGCGCAGAACAGTTCATCGAAGCCGATACCGTCATCGTGAGCGCCGGCTCCAAGCCTCTTGCTGCTGAACGCGACGCCTTCTTCGATACCGCCTTCGATGTCATCTACATCGGCGACTGCGACCGTGTTGGCACTATCCGTACGGCTATCGAATCCGGCTGGGATGCTGCTGTCAGCCTGTAATGGAATCTAGGTTGGAAAACCTGAAAAATAGAACCGGACGGCGGAGCCTCCGCCGTCCGCAAGCCAAGGAGTTCGTATGAATCTGAAACATGTACTTCGCTTCGCTCTTTCTTTTGCTATCGCTGGCATGCTTGTCATCCCCGTCTGCGCCGAAGCCAAGACCACGTTCCGTCTCGCCAACACTGGCGCCCCCAATGATGACTACACCTATGGCTGTGAACAGTTTGCAAAGAACCTGAAGGAAATCTCCAAGGGTGATATGCAGGTCAAAGTCATGAACAACGGCGTTCTTGGTAATGACCGTGTGACGACTGAAATGGCCCAGCAGGGTTCTATCGATTTCTCTCTGGTCGGCCAGAGCCAGTTCAACCTGTTCGTGAAGCCCCTGCTCGCCATGGACCTTCCCTACATGGTCGAATTTGAAAAGAACGATCAGTTCCTGAGCGACTTCGACCAGTACAAGGGCAAGCTGTACAAGTATGTTGATGCTGAAGCCAACAAGGTCGGCCTCAAGGTCATCATGACCCTTGACTCCCCCTTCCGCTCCTATGCCTTCACCTCCAAGTCAGGCGTGAAGGACCTTGCCTCTGCCAAGGGCGTTAAGGCTCGTGTGACCATGAGCCCCATTGAAAAGGCCTTTGTGAACGCCATCGGCATGAACCCCTGCCCCGTGGGTTGGACCGAAGTATACACCGCTCTGCAGCAGGGCACCGTGGATGGCGAAATCATTTCTCTCGGCACCTTCGCCGCCTGTAACCGCGCTGAAATCGAAGACCGCTTCCTCCTCACCCGCCACAACATGGCGAAGCTCTTCGTGGTCATGAACAAGGCTAAGTTCGACGCTCTTTCTCCTGAACAGCAGAAGATGATCATCGATGCCGGTCAGAAGTCCCAGCAGGAAGAATGGCTGAAGACCAAGGAATATGATGCTGCCGGTGCCGCTTACTGCGCCAAGCACAACATCAAGCTCATCGAGCTGACCGATGCTGAAAAGGCTGAGATCAAGAAGAATCTTGAACCTCTGTACGCCGAATACACCAAGAACATCGATCCTGAATTCATTAAGCTCATCAAGGAAGCCCAGAAGTAATATTCTGTTCCTTTGCTGAAACCGGGCGGGGCATTGCCCCGCCCTTAGCCTCACTTTCAGACTGACTTCCAGCTCTAGGAGCCGCCTATGGCCAGCAATCGAAACATCCTGCACTGGCTGGACGAAAATGCCGAAAAGCCTATCATCGTCATCGCCTGCGTGGCAGCCTGCCTGCTTATTCCCTATCAGGTACTCACTCGTTATATTTTTGGTACCTGGCTCAAGATGAATGTAGATACCTCGATTGTGGAAGAACTGGCTCTTTTTTCACTCATTTGGGGCACCTATTTTGCCGTTCCTCTTGTGATCAAGCGTCGTGAAAATATACGCATGACCGCATTGATCGACTGGCTCGTTCCTACAAAATATCACAATTTTGTACTGATGTTTAATAATGTTGCCACGTTTGCCCTGAGCGTCCTCATTATGTACATCGGGATACGCCTCATCAATCTGCAATTCAAATTCCCTCAGGTCACACCTTCTCTTCGTATTCCCTATGCTATCCCCTATTCTATTTTGTTCATCGGCTTCCTGCTTATGGCCATCCGCGTCGTACAGGACACAGTGAAGCTGATCAAAATAGAAGGCTTCTTCAAGTTCCTTCTTGCTATCGCCTTCTCGGGTGCCCTTGCCGCACCCTTACTGCTCATCGAACACAGCATCACCTTTGTTCTGCTGGTCACCATGTTCGGCGGCATGCTGCTTGGTATTCCGATCGCAGTATCTCTCGGTCTTTCCGGTGCATTTTCTATCTATGCTTCCGGCTTCCTCCAGATGAATATCCTCGCCCAGACGGCGTATAACTCGCTTGACTCCTTCCCGATGCTGGCAGTGTTTTTCTTTGTGCTGGCTGGCATCTTCATGGGTAAGGGCGGCCTTTCCGCCCAGCTCATCGGACTTGCGGATATGATGCTTGGTCGTCACACTGGCGGCCTTGCCATGGCGACCGTGGTTGCCTGTACGTTCTTCGGTGCCATTTCCGGCTCCGGTATCGCCACCTGTGCCGCTATCGGTATGATCACGATCCCTGCCATGGTGGAACGCGGCTATTCCAAGGCGTTCTCTGCCGCCATCGTGGCCTGTGCTGGCGCTATCGGTGTTATGATCCCTCCCAGCAACCCCTTCGTCCTTTACGGTGTCATCACCAACGTCTCTATTGGCAAGCTCTTCATGGGCGGTATTCTTCCTGGCCTGCTCACCTGTCTGCTGCTTTGCACCGTTGCATGGTATATTTCCAAGAAGAACGGCTGGAAGGGGGAAGACAAGACCTATACGTGGGCAGAAATCGGTAAGGCTCTTTGGGATGCTCGTTGGGCGCTTATGGTTCCCGTCATCATCCTGGGCGGCATTTATGGCGGCGTGATGACTCCTACGGAAGCTGCTGGTGTCGCAGCGCTGTACGGATTCCTCGTTGGCATGTTTGTTCTCAAGGGGATCACCAGACAGAACATGGTTCAGGTTCTGGTGGACAGCACGGTTACGGCTGCTACGGTTCTGTTCCTGGTAGCTATGGCTAGCGTATTCGGCTACGTGATGGCTATCGAATCTATTCCTGACCTCATCGCGGAATGGATGATCGGCATTACTTCCAATAAGCTGGCGATGCTTCTTATCGTGAACGTGCTCCTGCTTATCGTGGGCGCACTCATGGAATCTGCATCCGCCACCCTTATCCTGGCTCCCATCCTCATGCCCATGATGGTAAAACTGGGCGTCGACCCTGTACACTTCGGCGTTATCCTTGTGTGCAACCTCGCCATCGGTTTCATCACCCCGCCTATCGGGCAGAGCCTGTTCGTAGCCGCAGCCATTTCTGATGAACGCACAGAGCGCATTGCCCTGGCTGCCATTCCGCTGATCACTGCTATGATAGCCATGATCCTCCTGGTGACATATGTACCTGCGCTATCGCTGTGGCTACCTAGCCTCATGTAAAAATTAAACCTGACGGGGTGCCAAAACATGCTTTTGGCACCCTTCATTTAAAATATAAGGAGTTTTCCTTGTCTGCTATATTCATTTCTGGTGTTACTTCCGGGCTGGGTCAGGCCACTGCACAACTTTTTATTCAGAACGGATGGAAAGTCATTGGCACGGGACGCCGAGCTGAACGACTCGAGAGTCTGCGGTCGGAGCTGGGAGAGAATTTTCTCGGTCTCTGCTTTGACATCCGGGACAAGGCTGCCGTTGATGCTGCCATTGCCAGTATTCCCGAAGGATTTTCACAGATAGCCGTTCTCATGAATAATGCTGGTCTGTTCGTGGGAACTCAGCCGGTACAGACGGCTTCCATGGATGACTGGGAAACCATGGTGCAGACCAATATCCTGGGTCTGCTGTATTGCACACGCGCCCTGCTCCCTGGCATGCTTGAACGTGGAAAAGGACACGTGATCAACATAGGTTCCGTCACTGGGACACGCGCCTGCCGCACCGGCAATGTCTACGGGGCGAGCAAGGCCTTTGTCCGGCATTTCTCTGATAACATGCGCGCCGATCTCCTCGGTTCGCCTGTTCGCGTGACATGCATTGAACCAGGCCGGACTCGCACGGAATTCTCTCTTGTCCACAGTGGGGGCGATGTGGAGGCCTCTGAAAGAGATTATCTTGGAGGAGAGCCGCTTCTGGCCGAAGATATTGCCAATACCGTATGGTGGGTAGTCAACTGCCCCCAGCGGATGAACGTAAGCAAGATAGAAGTGATGCCTACCTGTCAAGCCGATGCAGGAACAATGTTTGCAAAGCGATAAGCACTAAAGAAGGTTGGAGGCAGATACGATCCAACCTTTCTTTCTCCTAGTAATTCAAGAGAGTATCCATGATCCGGTTCGCACTGATTCTTCCGATAATTGCAGGTATACTCTGGGGATCCGTAGGTTTTTTTGTACGCATACTTGCCGCAGAAGGATTGGATAATTTGACGATCCTTGCGGCGAGAACGTCTATGGCTGCGGCCTTGCTTTTCGTAGCGCTCTTCGTCTTCCGTCGTGACCTGTTGCGTATTCGTCCTGCCGATCTGGCCATCTTCATCATGAGCGGTGTGATCGGCATGCTAGGATTGAATATCTGCTATAATGAGTCTATCGTCAGGCTCACGCTATCCTTTTCGGCAGTTCTGCTTAGTCTGGGACCTGTCTTTGTTATTTTCTTTGCGCGGCTTTTCTTTGGTGAAAAAGTCACGGCTCGAAAGATCTTCTGTGTTGCCCTTGCAATTCTGGGCTGTGTCTTCGTAAGCGGTGTTCTTGAGCATCTTCCTTCAGGGGATCTCTCCGCGCTGAGTATCGGGATCGGCATTCTCAGTGCTGTTCTGTACGCACTCTACAGCATCTTCAGCAAAATGGCCCTGCTGAGGGGCTACCATGCCGTCACTATCCTGTTCTATTCCCTTCTTGCGGCCAGCCTTGTATCCTTCTGGGGCGCAGAATGGACCTCTGTACTCAACATGGTGGATAAGAGTCCGGCGT
>JAFWYI010000297.1 GCA_017522745.1 Mailhella sp. | reverse complement strand
CGTTCTCGGCGTGAAGATGAACGACAAGACCACCGTGTTCTGGGCCCGTATCACCGTGCTGGGCATATCCGTTCTGGGCTTCATCCTTGCCCTCGACCCGAACAGCTCCATCTTCCGCATCGTCTCCTTCGCCTGAGCTGGCTTTGGTGCCGCCTTCGGCCCCGTGATGCTCTTTGCCCTGTTCTGGCGCCGCTGCAACTTCCAGGGCGCTCTGGCCGGCATGATCGTTGGTGGTGGCGTCGTCTTCATCTGGAAGTACCTGGTCCGTCCTCTTGGCGGCGCCTGGAACATATATGAACTCCTGCCCGCCTTCATCGCCGCCTCCATCGCCATCGTGGTGGTGAGCCTGATGACCGAAGCCCCCTCCAAGGAAATCGAAGACGAATTCGATTCCGTGAACAAGGCTCTGTAATAGAACACGACACGACGCAAGGCTCCCGCTGTCTCATGACGGCGGGGGCCTTATCTTTTTGGGTGCTCCAGCAAGGCACTGCTACTCGATAATATACGGCAGCAGTATGGGCTGCTCGCGGCCTTGATCGGATCATCATCGCACGGTCTGACGGTGCCCTTTAGCGGGCCCAGTACCCGCCACTGCTGTGCGGAACCTTTCTCTACAAGGCTGGGATATCCGGCAAGACTACATGGATAACACGCCACGCCGGACGCTGGACTTCCCTGAATAGCGTGAGGCCGCGACAGCTTCAAACAAAACTGACGCGGCCTCAACCTGGAAGGGACGGGGGCTATTCTCCCCGCCGGAGGACCGAAGAGGCTATACCTCTCCGGAATTTTTATCCTACTGATCCTTTGCGCCTATTCCTTTCACCTTTTCTACGAAGCGCATGAGATAGTAGAAGAATACTGGCACAAAAAGAACACCGAGGACCGTAGCCACCAACGTACCGCCCACAATACCGGTACCGATGGAGTTATGGCTGGCCGAACCGGCACCCGTGGATATTGCCAGAGGAAGCACGCCCAGCAGGAAGGCCATGGAAGTCATGATGATGGGACGGAAGCGCAGCTGACAGGCTTTGACCGTAGCTTCCCACAGTTCCATGCCTCCCGCACGCAGTTCCTTAGCAAATTCCACGATAAGGATGGCGTTCTTCGCGGCCAGACCGATGGTGGTGAGGATGGCCACCTGGAAGTAGATGTCGTTCTGCATGCCGCGCATATACGCCGCCGCAAGCGCGCCGAACACGCCTACAGGAACGAGCAAAAGTACCGAGAACGGCACGACCCACGATTCATACAACGCGGCCAGCGCCAGGAAGATGACAAGGATGGACAGCGCATAGAGCGGCCCGGCCTGAGCGTTGGATTCCTTTTCCTGATAGGAGATGCCCGACCACTCGAAGCCGATGCCCTCAGGCAGGTCTTCCATCAGACGCTCCATTTCCGCCATGGCCTCGCCCGAGGAGACGCCGAGAGCCGCCTGACCATGGATGGTCATGGCTGTGAAGGCGTTGTAGCGCTGAAGTCGCGTAGCACCATAGGTCCACGAAAGCGAAGCGAACGCAGAAAGCGGGATCATTTCCCCCTTCTTGTTGCGCACGTGCCACAGGCGCAGGTCGTCGGGGCGCATACGGTACTGGGCTTCGCCCTGTGCGTACACACGCTTCACGCGGTTCTTGTCGATGAAATCGTCGAAGTAGGAGCCGCCCCACGCCGTGTTGAGCAGGTCGTTCACGTCGGCAAGGTCGATGCTGTACATACCGGCCTTTTCACGATCGACATGGAGTTTGAGGCGCGGCGCGTCTTCCGTAGCGTTGAGGCGTACGCTGTTGAGCAGAGGGCTCTTCTGGGCGGCTTCGATGAGCTGATGGCATGCGGCCGTCAGCACTTCATACCCCACACCGGAACGGTCTTCGAGGCGGAAGTCGAAACCGGCAGACGTACCGAGGCCGGGAATGGAGCCGGGCTGGGTGACGAGGACCTTGGCTTCCTTGATCTTGGAGAACTCGGCGTTGGCACGGCGGGCAATGGAAGCGGCGTCCATGCCTTCACCTTCGCGCTCAGACCAGTCGCGCAGGGCAAGGAAGCCCTGACCGATGCTCTGACCTTCACCAGCGAAGGAGAAGCCCACGGAAAGGCTCATGCGCTCCACAGTGTCCTTCTCATGCTCCATGAAGTACTTTTCAACGCGCTCCACGATCTCGAGCGTCTGGGCGCGGGTAGCGCCGCGAGGCAGTTCGTAGGAAACCACGAGACGCCCCTGGTCTTCACGCGGGATGAAGGCCGTCGGCAGGATCTGGAACAGATGCACCATGCCGGCAGAGATGCCCACGTAAAGCAGGAACACCAGTATGGGATGCCGCAGCCACGACTCCACATGGCGGCTGTATGCCATGGTGAGCCGTGAAAAATATTCGTTGAAACGGGACATCCTCGGCCCGTGCGCGTCGCCCTTCTTCTTTTTAAGGATGGTCGCACAGAGCGCAGGCGTGAACACGATGGCCACCGCCACAGAAAGGAACATGGCCGACACGATGGTCACCGAGAACTGCCGGTAGATGACACCCACAGAACCGCCGAAGAAGGCCATGGGCAGGAACACGGCAGCAAGGACCACGGCGATGCCCATGATGGCCCCGGTGATCTGCTTCATACTCTTCTTCGTGGCTTCGCGAGGTGACAGCCCTTCCGTCGTCATGAGGCGTTCCACGTTTTCCACGACCACGATGGCGTCGTCCACGAGCAGGCCGATGGCAAGCACCATGCCGAACAACGTGAGCGTATTGATGGAGAAACCGAAGGCAGACAGCACGCCGAACGTACCGAGGAGAACGACGGGCACGGCCAGCGTGGGGATGATGGTGGCACGGAAATTATGCAGGAAGAGCAGCAGAGTGAGGAACACCAGTACGATGGCTTCGAACAGCGTGCGTACCACACCCTTGATGGAAGTCTTGATGAACGGCGTGGTATCGAACACCACTTCGTAATCGACGCCCTTGGGCAGATACGGACGCATCTCCTCCAGCTTGGCAAGCACACGATCGCGAGTGGCAAGCGCGTTGGCGTCGGAACCGAGGTTCACGCCCATATTGGCGGCAGATTCGCCGTTGTACCGGGCTTCCTGCCGATAGCTCTGCTGACCGAGTTCCACCTTGGCCACGTCTTCAAGACGAAGCAGAGAACCATCGGGCAGGGTGCGGAGGATGACCTTCCTGAACTGTTCCACATCGGTCATGCGCTCCTGCGCCGTGACCACGATGTTCATGGCGGAGTCTTCGGTCTGCGGCAGGTCGCCGAGCTGACCGGCAGAGACCTGAGCGTTCTGAGCCTTCACGGCATTCTTGATATCTGCCGGAACGAGATTGTACGCCGCGAGCCGTTCAGGATTCAGCCAGATACGGATGGCATGCTTGGAGCCATAGAGGCGCACGTCACCCACGCCGGGGATTCGGGCGATGCTGTCGGCCACGTAGGTACCCACGTAGTCGATGATGTCCGAGGTCTTCATGCCGCCGTCTTTGGAGATGAAGGCGACCATGCACACGAAGTCCGTGTTCGACTTGCTGACGCGGATACCGTTCTTCTGCACGCTCTCGGGCATATTGCGCATGGCGAGCTGAACCTTGTTCATCACCTGCGTCTGCGCGATATCGTGGTTGACGGAAGGATCGAAGGTGAGGCGCAGGCGGACGGAGCCGGACACGTCACTGGTGGCTTCCATGTACATGAGGCCGTCGAGGCTCTGCATCTGCTGTTCGAGCAGCTGTGTCACCGAAAATTCCACGCCTTCGGCGGTAGCACCGTTATACGTGGCGGAAACCGAGACCGTAGGCGGAGCGATGCGCGGATACATGGATACGGGCAGTACATACACAGCCAGCGCACCGAAAAGCATGACCACGATGGCAAGCACCCATGCGAACACGGGGCGGTCGATGAAGAACTGAGCCATTACTTCTTCCCTTCTTCAGATGCGGCCAGAGTCACAGTCATGCCGGGGCGCACATAGCGGAAACCGTTGGTGATGATCTTCTCGCCTTCTTCAAGGCCGCCTTCCACATGCCAGAACTGCCCCTTGGCCCCGACGATGTTGATGGTGCGGGCTTCGGCCTTGTTGCCTTCGCCAAGCACGAAGATGCTGGCACTGCCATCCTTCATGAGGGTGACGGCGGGCTGGGGAACGAGGATGGCTTTGCGCGTGCTGCCCTCGATGAGTTCGGCACGAACGGCCATGTTGGGCATGAGCATGGCGTCAGGGTTCTTGAACGTGGCGCGGAGCGTCACAGAACCGGTATCGGCATTGACGGCGATGTCAGAGAAATCCACAGCACCTTCGTGGGGGTAGCGCGTACCGTCATCGAAGAACAGGCGCACCTTGCCGAAGGAATCGGCATCCATGAGGCCCTGAGCCATCTTACGGCGCAGGGTGGAAAGCTCAGAGGCAGACATGGAGAGTTTGACATGGATAGGGTCGATCTGATGGATACTGGTGAGCATGGCGGCCTGATGCTGGGTGACCAGCGCGCCGGGCGTTACGCTGGACAAGCCGATGCGACCGGAAATGGGAGCCTTGATGCGGGTGTATTCATACTGGATGCGTTTCTCTTCCACCTGAGCCTTCTGCACCCGCACTTCCGCGCAGGAGCTTTTGTAGAGAGCGTTCACATCGTCGAAATCCTGCTGGGACACGGCCTTCTGGGCAAGCATGGCCTTGAAGCGCTCCAGCTTCACCTTCAGCAGGTCGTTATTGGCCATCACTTTGTTGAGGGCGGCTTTGGCGCTCTCGTAGGAGGCTTTATAGATAGCGTCATCGATGAGATAGAGCGTCTGCCCTTCCTTCACCTCGGCCCCTTCCTCGAACAGGCGCTTCATGAGTATACCGGAAACCTGCGGACGAACTTCAGCCAGCTTCACAGCAGTGGTCCGTCCGGTGATCATACGGCTGAATTCCACCTCCTGCCGCTTCACCACGGTGATCTCCACTTCCGTATTCACCGACTTTTTTTTGCCGGCGGATCTGTCTTTGCCGTCACAGCCGCCGACCAGAAGGATCGCTGCCGCAGAAAGAGAAAGTACACCGAACTTGAACGAACGGCGAAAAACATTACCGATCATATTCATAGCGAAGTCCTGCCTTCAAAAATTCTGAAAAAGTATGGCACAGAAGTCCTGTGAGTCTATCCTATAGTATAAATCTTACAAAAGTTCGACCCCCTCATGGCGCATTGTGACAAAAATGCCATAAAAAAGGACTAGCCCTGCCACACGTTAGCGCTTATGCTTTTTCCATGTCCAGCTCCTCGCATATCTGCATCATCGACGACGACGCCGAACTCTCCGGTCTCCTCCGCAAGCGCCTTACCGACTACGGCTTCACCGTAAGCTGTTTTTCCACAGGCGAAAGTTTTTTTGCGCTCAGCGAGCCCCCAGCGTTCGAACTCATCATCCTCGATGTCATGCTTCCCGGTGAAGACGGTCTGAGCATCTGCCGCCGCCTGCGGGAAAACGACAGCCCCTGGGCCAATGTCCCCATCCTTTTCCTCAGCGCCCTGGGAGAAAGCGTGGACCGCGTCATCGGCCTCGAAGTCGGCGGGGACGATTACCTTGCCAAACCCTTTGAAACACGGGAACTTCTTGCCCGGATCAAGGCTCTGCTCCGCCGGGCGGCGCGCGTAGTACATTGGACGGTTTCGAAAAATCCCACCTTTGCCGGCTGGACGCTGGACATGCTGTCGCGCCAGCTCATCGATGCGGAGGGCGTGGTCGTCCCCCTCAGCGCCGGAGAATTCCGCCTGCTTTCCCTGTTCATCGAACATCCGCAGCGCATCCTTTCCCGCGAACGCATCATGGAGCTTTCCTCGCTCAAAGGCGGCGGCATCTACGATCGCAGCATCGACACGCAGATAAAACGTCTTCGCGGCAAACTGCGCGACGATGGACGCAAGCCCAGCATCATCGTCACCATGCGCGGCGACGGCTACATGCTGGCCTGCGACGTGGTCCGCTCATGAAACGCTTCCTGTGGCCAGACTCCCTGCGCGGCAGGCTCATCATCCTGGCGCTGGTCTGCTTGGTCTTTTTCCAGAGCGTGAACACGGCCACTCTTTTCTTTGTCCAGTATCAGCAGCGCACCCAGCGCCTCACCCTGCTCGCCAATCAGGCGGCAGAATGGTACACCCTCCTCAATGGGCAAAGCGAGGAACGCCAGCAGGAACTG
>JAFWYI010000296.1 GCA_017522745.1 Mailhella sp. | reverse complement strand
TATTTTCGTCTTCATTTTTTCCGAAAAGCTCAGCTTCGAGTGGCTGTTCTTCGTGCCCGGGGCTATCGGCGTCCTGCTTGGGGTCTTCAGCCTCCTGCACCCTGTGGACAGCAGCAAGGCGGCAGAACAGAAAAAGCGCGTGATGCCGCAGAAGCGTTACTGGCTTTTCTACGTACTCAACCTTCTCATGGGGGGCAGACGCATCGTGTTCTCGGTGTTCGCCGTATTCCTCATGGTGGAGCAGTTCGATTTTTCCGTGCGCAGCATATCCATGCTGTTCATGTTCAACTATACGGTGAACTGGCTGTTCAATCCCATGGTCGGCAAGATCATCAATAAGCTTGGTGAACGTCGCCTGATGACCATAGAATACCTTGCGGCATTCGTTATTTTCCTGGGCTATGCCTATACGAAGAATGAATATCTCATCGTATTGCTCTATGTGTTCGACAGCCTTACCTTCAATTTCTCCATCGCCGTGCGGACGTTCTTCCAGAAGATAGCCTTCCCCAGCGATGCCGCACAGAACATGGCCATAGCGCAGACCATCAACCATATCCCGGCAGTGACGATCCCCGCCCTTGGCGGTTGGATGTGGGTGAGCCTGGGCTATCAGTCCGTGTTCCTTTTCGGTGTGGCCATTACGGTCATTTCTCTTATCCTTGCCCAGCTTGTGGACAGGGAGATACGCCTCAAGAGTACACAGCAGTAAGGGTTTTCTATGGCAGAGTCATATTTCGACATGGTGGCAGGCCGGACCCCGGCTGATCTGAGGATAGATGATGTCCGTATCGTGGACGTGCTGAGCGGCGAGATCCGTGAAGGCTCCGTCTGTGTGGGAGCTGGCCGTATTCTGGGATTTGCTCCGCTGGAAGCCCGGGAAGTAGTGGACGGTCAGGGCGCGTACCTCATCCCCGGGCTCATCGACGGGCACGTGCATATCGAATCCTCCATGCTGTGTCCCGCACGCTTCGCCGAACTGATCCTGCCCTTTGGTACGACGACCGTTGTGGCGGACCCGCACGAGATAGCCAACGTCAAGGGCATGGACGGCCTGCGGTATATGCTGGAAGCCTCCCGCGAGCTGCCGCTCTCCGTGCGCGTCATGCTCTCTTCCTGTGTGCCTGCGTTGCCGGTGGAAGATGCCGGGGCCACGCTGGAAGCCGCTGATCTCGCCCCTCTGCTCTCCGATCCGGATGTCGGCGGCCTTGCCGAGATGATGAACGTGCCGGGTCTGCTGGGCGGCGCGCCGGACGTTCTGGCCAAGGTCGCGGCGGCTCGTGATGCCGGCAAGATCATCGACGGTCATGCGCCCATGCTTTCCGGCTCCATGCTCGATGCCTATGCCGCGCTGGGCGTGAATACCGACCATGAATGTACCACGCCCGAAGAACTGCGCGACCGCGTGGCTCGCGGGATGTACGTCCTCCTGCGTGAAGGCTCTGCCGGACGTGAAGTGAAGAAGCTCCTGCCCGGAGTCACGCCCGGCAATTCCCGCCGCTGTCTTTTCTGCACGGATGATCGTCAGCCTGCGGACATCCTGGAGCGCGGGCATGTCAACGGAATCCTCAAACTTGCTGTAGAGCTGGGGATGGACGCGATGGACGCCGTGCGCATGGCTACCCTCAATGCCGCGGAATGTTACCGGATGTACGATAGAGGTGCCATCGCTCCCGGTCGCAGAGCCGATCTTGTCCTTGTCCGTGATCTGAAGGACTTCGAAGTGCTGGCCTGCTGGGCCGGCGGTGAACTCGTTGCCCGGGAAGGTCGTATGCTCCGCGCATTGACCATGCTCCATCCGGGAACCCTCCAGTCCAGCGTGAATCTCGCACCTCTGCCAGAAGCCCCCTTCCGTGTAGAAGTTCCCTCCGGCAAGGCCCGCGTGATCGGCCTGCTGCCTCATTCACTCATCACGGAATGTCGGATACAGGAAGTCAGGACTGCCCCCGACGGCGAGGTGAAGCTGGCGGATAATCCCGGTCTGCTCAAGATAGCTGTCATCGAGCGCCATCATGCCACGGGCAAGATAGGCGTGGGGCTTCTGGACGCGCAGTATGGCCTGAAGGGCGGCGCCATCGCCACGACCATCGCGCATGACTCACATAATATCGTCGTTGCCGGTGACAATGAAGATGATATGCTGGCGGCGGTGCGCGAGATGGAACGCATCGGCGGTGGCATCGTCATGGTGTCCGGCGGTAAGGTGCTGGACGAACTGCCCCTGCCCATTGGTGGACTGATGAGTGACAGACCCGGAGAGGAAGTGGCCGCCAAGCTGATGGAACTGCTGAGACTCGCCGCAGACCATTACCACATCTGGGAAGGTGCGGATGCCTTCATGACGCTGAGTTTCCTTGCCCTGCCGGTCATCCCGCACTTCAAGATCACGGCGCGCGGCCTGTTCGATGGCGACAGCTTCTCCTTTGTGGATGTGGACGCAGAGAAATAGACCTGGGGGAGTTTGCCATGATCATGAGTTTTACGGAGTCTCTGCGGAACTGCCTCACCGTCAAGTTCTGTAGTACGAAGGGAAGAGCGTCGCGTTCCGAATACTGGTGGTTCGTGCTTTTCGCATCTGTTGTCGGAGGCGTGTTGCAGAACGTGCCGGTCGCAGGTCAGCTGATTTCTCTGGTACTTCTGATCCCGCATATCTGTGTGACATCCAGACGTCTGCACGATATCGGCTGGTCGGGCTGGTGGCAGATAATGCCGCTGGCGCTAATATTCTTTGGTGTTTTTTCCGTCGTTTTCGATGCCAGCGGGATCGTCTGCATGCTGAGCATCCTCGGCGGTATCCTGTTCGGTCTGTATTTCGGCGTGCGCAAAGGGACGGCGCCGGGAGAACCCAATATATATGGCGGCGCCCCTGATGCCTTTTGCAAGAATCCTCGTGTCGATGCCGCGCCTTCAGGAGAGGAAGGATTCATTATTGAGGAAGAGAAGGATAGCGCCACGCATTGCATCAACTGCGGTAAGGCCTTTGCCAGAGGTGACAGGTTCTGCGGGAACTGTGGGCATCCCTATCCTCAGCCTCCGCGCTGCCCATCCTGCGGAAAAGTCCTGACAGAGGACAGCCTTTTCTGCACCAGCTGTGGCGCGAAACTGAAAGACTGATTTTACCTGTTTTGCCAAAAAACTGATGGCCGATGCACTGGATAGAGTCCAGAGTATCGGCCATCAGGATTATGGAGGGGGGGAGATAATCTCCCCACCCAAAAACTACTTCAGCACAGGCATGGGACCGAAGGTGGTCTCGTAGCGGACGCGGAAGGTTTCAGCGTTGAAGCTGTGGAGCTGGGTGCCGTATTTTTCCACGCAGAAGCTGGAAGCCACGGCACCGAGGCGTGCGGCAAAGGGGATGCCCATGCCGGAGTGCAGGCCCTTGAGCAGACCGGAGCGGTAGGAGTCGCCGGCACCGGTGGGGTCGGACACGACCTCGGGCTTGACGGCAGGCACTTCGTAGGGGTTGACGCCCTTATGCAGGATGGTGGAACCCTTGGAACCGTAGGTGACGATGAGGAATTCCACGCGGTCGAGCAGAGCATCACGGTCAAGGCCGGTCATCTTGCCGATGAGTTCGATCTCGTAGTCGTTGCCGATGAGGACGGTAGCCCCGGTGAGGCCGGAAACGAGCTGGTCGCCGGTCATGCTGGTGATCTGCTGGCCAGGGTCGAAGATATATTTCACGCCGTTCTCGCGATAGAAGGCGGCGAGGTTCATCATGTCGTCCACATTGCCGGGGCCGATGAGGGCCCAGTCCCCTTCCTTGACGGCAGGAGTTTTGCCGGGGAAGGCGGGAACTTTCATGGCGGCGGGGGAGAAGCCGGTGATCTGGTTTCCGGCCTGATCGCTGGTGATATAGGCGCAGGCCGTGAAATCGCTTTCCACGGTGTTCACGCCGTCAAGGCTGATGCCAAGAGCCATGAGTTCACGGCCGTAGGCAGAGAAGTCCTTGCCAACGGAAGTGTAGATGGTGGAAGGCTCGTTGAGCAGGGCCAGCGTGTAGGCGATGTTGCCTGCGGTGCCGCCGCGTTTTTCTTCCACATGGTCGATGGGGAAGCAGACGTTCAGGAAATGCAGTTTTTCAGGAAGGATATGATCTTCGAAACGACCGGGGAAAGTCATGATGCGGTCGAAGGCGAGAGAACCGGAAAGATGGATCATGGCAGCTCCGTATGAGTAAGGGCGCGGCGTCATGCAGCGCCGTATGACTCCTTTTTTGTAACGGCAGGGCCGAGGCTTGGCAAGGGCTGTTGCCAGTTTGCTTGACACTTGTTTGATGTCAAACTAAATTGTGAGTGATGGTTGCCGCTATCCATGGAATGTGGCAGAAGTGGACGAGTAGGAAAAGAACTGACGAATTTCGATGTCGTCCACGGCAACCACGGAGGCGTGATGAGAATATCGGCAAAAACGAAGAAAGCGGCCGCGATACTGGAGCTCCTGAAGAAGCGCTACCCGGTGCCGGAAACTATGCTCACGCACGAGAATCCGTGGGAACTCATGATAGCCACGGTGCTTGCGGCGCAGTGTACGGATGCGCGGGTGAACACGGTCACGCCGGAACTGTTCCGCCGATGGCCCGGCCCTGCCGAGATGATGCGCGCCACGCAGGAAGAGATAGAAAGCGTCATCCGCCCCACGGGCTTTTACCATAACAAGGCGAAGAACCTCCTCGGGGCGGCCCGCCGGGTGACGGAGCATTTCGGCGGCGAAGTCCCGCGTACTCTGGAAGAACTCATCACCATTCCGGGCGTGGCACGCAAAACGGCCAACGTGGTCTTGTGGGGTGCATTCGGTATCAATGAAGGGCTGGCTGTAGATACGCATGTGAAACGCCTTTCCTTCCGCCTTGGTCTTACGAAGAATACCGACCCTGTGAAGATAGAACAGGATCTGATGAAGATATTCCCGAAGGAAGAATGGGGCGATGTGAACCACAGGCTGGTGTGGTTCGGGCGTGATGTATGCGACGCCCGGAAGCCTGTTTGTTCCGCCTGTGAGCTGAACGAACTCTGCCCTCGTTGCGGGGTGAAAGAATGATGAAGTTTCTGCGTATTCCCCTGTTCCTGTTGATGCTGCTGTCTCTCGCCGCCTGCGCCCCCCGGGACATGCGCCTCGTGGATGCCGTAGATGCCCGGCATTTCGTGAACGTATCGCGCTCCATGCGTCCCGTCATGCTTCAGAAGCGCCTCGTCGATGAAGCCGGAAGCTGGTATTCCCCTGTCATCGTCACGCGCCCGGAAAATGTCGGCAGAGTTCTGGTGGACTATCTGTCGCCTGCGTTTCTGGGGACCGACAGCTTTGAGGAGGATACCTTCCGCGCCTCTCTGACCAGCGAGGCCCGGGTACAGATCGCCCCCTGTTCGGCCAGCATCCGGCAGGATGGCAAGCTCACCGAGCTGGAACTCATCGCCGTTACGGATTGGAATGGCGATGATCAGGATGACTGGCTTGTGAGCTGTCGAACCGGGAACGATACGGAGCCGCAGATATACCGGGAATATATCCTGGTGCTTACCGAGGTGGGGACCCCTGTCATCCAGCCTCGTCTCCTGCTGGTACAGGATGTGTTCCATGGCAAGGAGACCGTGCTGGAAGAGCCCTTCCACCGGGAGATGGTGGACAGCCGCGTTGATGAATACCTTCAGGGGCAGACCGTAGTCAC
>JAFWYI010000295.1 GCA_017522745.1 Mailhella sp. | reverse complement strand
GGTGCCTTTCGATAAGGGCAGCCGTGCCATCGCTGATATCCTCGCCGGTTGCGAAGCCTACACCCTCGTGTGTGGCGGCGATACCGTGGCCGCTGTGGAATCCTTCGGTGTTGCTGACAAGATGGGTTACCTCTCCACCGGCGGCGGTGCCTTCCTCGAAGTTCTCGAAGGCAAGACCCTGCCCGCCGTTGCTGCTCTCGCTGACTGCGCGAAGTAACGACTGAACACTACTGCGGATCACGTATCCATCGCCTTTTGACGGTGCCTTCGTAGGATCCTCGTATACATCAAAGCCCCATTAAGGATCTTCCTCCTTGATGGGGCTTTTTACATGTGAAAATACACGGAACAAGGTGATGCGAACAACGCACGCAGAACACTAGGAGACTATGCGAACTTTCCGCTCGAGCTTCAGCATGATGCATTTATCCAGAACGCACTCTTTACTTTCAGACGGTCCTTTCGAGCGGCAACAATCTGTATCCCATGCGATGCGCCATATAACGCAACGGTTCTACGTTATTGGTATAAGCCATGATCTCAAACAACGTCTCTGCTCCAAGTTTTGCCCCACGGTCATAAGGATTACATTCTCGCATCAATGTTGAATACGGTTTTCTTATGCCCTTAGCTATCTCGTTAGCAGAATATTTACTGTGGAAAACTGTCTCCTGAAACACCGTCAGCAACATCTCATCCATCATCATTCCTCCTTGCAAGCCATGACTACTGTCAGATGATAATCACGAACTATCACATTCTTATCATTCTGGCACGTCTTAGAGGAATGATAATAATATAGAAGAAATGATAACGACCACATCCTGAAAGTGCAGGATAACAGTTTTACTCAAGAAAGGACTACGAAAAGCCCCCCTCCACACGCTGGCATGCCACTGGCTCATGATTTCAGTCGCATGAACAACCTTTCCGGCAGATGTTTGACCGCGAACATGATGCCGCGCCAGTACCAGGGGGTATACAAGATGTTACGCCCTTGCCTGATGGCTTTGGAGATGTCGCGTGCTGCGGTTTCCGGCGAAGCGATGAGGATTCGAGGAAGGTCGCGGCCTTCGACCATAGGGCTGGATATCAGACCGGGTTTGACGGTGAGTACATGTACACCGCTTGGCGCCAGCCTTGCACGGAGCCCGGAAAGAAAGGCCGTGAATCCTGCCTTGGCACTGCCATAGAGATAGTTGGAGCCGCGTCCCCTGTCTCCAGCGACCGAGCTGATGCCTATGATGAGCCCGCGCCGCCTCTGCTCGAAGGTGTCGGCAGCCAGCGACAGCAGAGGGACGAGGCCGGTGAAGTTCGCACGCAGAATCCTGTCTGCAGCCTCCTCGTCGTGACGTGCCACCATCTGATCGCCCAGAAGGCCCACGGCGCAGAACACAGCATCGGCCCTGTCTTTGACAGAGGCCCAGAGTTCTGCATGCCTGATGCTATCCAGCGCATCGAATTCCACACAGTCCACAGTTCGACCGGTTTTGGACTGGAGTTCCTGCGCCAAGGCGTGCAGAGCGTCCATCCTTCTCCCAGCGAGACAGAGATCCCAGCCTTCATGCGCGAAGCGCAGGATACAGGCCCGGGCTATTTCAGAGGTGGCGCCGAGTATGAGCATATATGGCATGGTAACTCCGGCAATCGTTGTGAGGTATGAGCAGCGTGACCGCTGGAAGTATTGGTTCCGTGTAATTTTCGCTATGTATCGTTACGCAGGGTATCGTTATCGCGTTTCGGGCTTGAGCGTCCAACCGAAATCATTATGGTAGATCATCTGCTTCGTCATACCGCCGTCGATGCAGATGTTCTCACCAGTGATGAAACCAGCTTTCTCGGAGCAAAGGAAGAGTACCATATTGGCGATATCAAGAGGGTTGCCCACGCGTCCGACAGGCTGCTGCACGGCGTCTGCTCCCTGATATTCGGTGTACGCGGTATCTATCCAGCCCGGAGAGACAGAATTGACACGCACCCTGCCTGCGAGGCTGACAGCCAGAGCATGGGTGAGCGCGGCGATACCTCCCTTGGCAGCCGTATAACTTTCCGTCTGAGGCTGACTCATGCGGTCACGCGAAGAAGAGATATTCACCACGGCCGCCCCCGGAGCAAAGTGCGGAGCAAAGAGCTTGGTGAGGTAGAAAGGCGCGACCACGCCGACCTTCAGTGCGTAGTCGAACTCATTCCAAGAACATTCATCCAGCCCTTTCATGAGAGGAAGAGCATTGTTGATGAGGTAATCTACCCTCCCGTGTTCGGCGATGACCTTTTCGGCGAATTCCCGAAGTACATGCTCCTGCGAGATATCACCCACAAAACCGGGGTTGGGCTTCTTATCTATGATGCAGACCGAAGCGCCGCTTTTACGGAACTCCTCGGCTATACAGAGCCCGATGCCCTGCGCTCCGCCCGTGATGACTGCGACCTTGTTTGTGAACATGCTTCCTCCTCACTGTTTCTGCTGACATTAGGACATAAATCTCTCCATAAGCCAACAGGCAAGATCGCAACCATGTGCCAGTATCACGCAAGGGTCATTTTTAATGGATGATTTTTCCTAAAAAAGTCTGTACGCTATCGGTAACGGCAAATTTTATCCAAAGGAACGCATCTATGAAAACGCTTTTTATCGGTGACAGGAAAAGAGTAGAGAAATTTGACCCCCATACGCCTTTTTCTGAGGCTATGGAAAAAGCGTACGTGACCATGGCAGACAGCATGGAAAAGAAGCTGGCAGCCGGAGCCGATGCGGATTTCATCTGTGTGGACGCCATAGCTAAGGTTCCTGCGGAACTCATCTCGTCCATGCCCAACCTGAAGCTCATCCATTCCGAAGGCGTAGGATTCAACGGCATAGACTGCAAGGCAGCCGCTGAACGCGGCATCTGGGTCTGTAACAATCGCGGCATCAACGCGGAAGCCGTGGCAGAACATGCCATCATGCTCATACTCGGTCTTCAGCGCACGCTGATGGAAGGACAGGCGGCCATCGTGGCCGGGCAGCAGTTCGAGCGCAAGGAACGGCTCATGCGTGAAGGCATCATGGAGCTGGGAGAATGTGCCGTGGGCATCATTGGTTTCGGTGCCATAGGCATGGCTCTGGCCAAGCGTCTCGTTCCTTTCGGTTGCCGTGTGTATTATAATGACTGCGCCCGCAAGCCTGAAGAAGTAGAGCGCGAGTATCAGGTCGCATGGATGGAAAGAGCCGAAATGCTGGCC
>JAFWYI010000294.1 GCA_017522745.1 Mailhella sp. | reverse complement strand
CTTCAAGCGTGGCTACAACCTCGGCTCCAGCGTGAAGCAGAGCGCCGCGGCCGGCTGGCTCTTCCCGCTGATCATGATAGGCCTGCTCGCCATGCTCTTCGTCTTCCCGCAGGTCTCCGGCGAAGGCAAGAGCGGCCTGCTCTTCTACTCCGTGAAGGGCCCCGGCTCCCAGCACGCTCCTGTGCTTGCCTCTCTGGGCATCGCCATGCTCATCGGCGCACTCGCTCAGCGCAGCCGCTTCTGCACCATGGGTGCCATCCGTGACCTCATCCTGTTCCGCTACGCCCACCTGTTCCTCGGCCTGCTCGCCATGTTCGCCGCCGCTCTCGTGGCCAACATGTTCACCGGCACCTTCAATGCCGGCTTCGCCGGTCAGCCCGTGGCCCACACCGACGGCGTCTGGAACTTCCTCGGCATGGTAACTGCCGGTCTGGCCTTCGCCCTTGCCGGCGGCTGCCCCGGCCGTCAGCTCTTCATGGCAGGTGAAGGCGACAGCGACGCCGCCACCTTCGCCCTCGGCATGATCGTTGGTGCCGCCATGGCCCACAACTTCGGCACTGCCAGCTCCGGAGCCGGCATCGGCGCCTATGGCATCCATGCCACCCTCATCGGCTTCGCCATCTGCCTTTTCATCGGTTTCACCAATTCCAAGAAGGCCTGACAGCCTGACTCTTAGGAGAATATTATGCTTATCGATACTCGCGGACTCTCCTGCCCCCAGCCTGTACTCATGGTCTTCCCGCACCTCAACGGTGCCGAACCCATCGACGTGCTGGTGGACAATAACGCCAGTCAGGAAAACGTAAGCCGCGCCGCCCGCAAGCAGGGCTGGAACGTGGACATCAAGACCGAAGCGGACGGCATCGTCCGTCTGGAGCTGAGAAAGTAGTGTTGAGCAGGCTTGCAGGCTGGTTCAGAGGCATACGCCGTACTGAAAAGGACGAACAGAAGACCGAACGCGGTTTTCTGGTCTTCCAGCACACCGGCGAAGTGATCCATGCGGAACGCAGTCTGCAAGCCGCAGGATTCGCGGTGGAGGTCAAAGGGCCTCCACCCGAACTCCGCACCGGATGCGACATGGTCCTCACCTTTCCGCTCATGAAAGAACAGGCCGTACGGCGCGTACTCGAACAGGAACATCTCGTTCCGCTCTCGGTCGTGCCAGTCTGTGATGCCATGCTCGAACCTGTTTCCCTGTTCCGCATCACGGACTACGGGGCATGGTTCATGGTCCAGGCGGCCAACGTGAAACTCACTGTGGAAAAAAGCAGCGGGATCATCGTGAACATCTCCGGCGGCGGCTGCCCGGACGTGCCGTATCTGGCAGGCCTTCTCGTCGGCCACCGCATCACGGACGCCGAGGAGCCGCGTCTCCAAGGCCATACGCTCTGTTCCTACGCTCTGCAAAAAGCCTTTCTTGAAGCCCGCCGCCTGTGGACGAACGATCATCCCGCCGGCAACACGGAAAAATAACCGATGAACAAAAAACTCTGGCTTATCTGCGGCACGGTTCCCGAAGCCGACTTCCCGCTCTGCATGGGAACATGGCGCATTTCTGGCGATAGGCTTATCCCGGACGATGTCCGCCCCTGTTCCCAGACTGGGAAGAATGCAAAAAAAACAGCTATCCCTTCCGTTCCTATTCGGCGCGGCACGCCCGCTCTCGCCGCATCTGCCATTCTGGCGGCTCAGGCTCTGGGGGCAGAAGCTCCCGAAATACTGCTCGTCGGCGACTGCGGCGACTCCAAAGGAAGTTCCGCCCTTTACGAATTTCTTGCCCAATGGCTCACTTCTCCCCGCTCGGAAGAACTTGCCGGACTCACGTTCCATTACCTCTTCCCCAGTGTAGACGGCCACAATCGCATCCTCATGGCACTCGATGAGCGAACCGGTCAGCGTCCTGTACTCATCGCGGACGCCGGATTCATGTACGCCGCTAAAATGAGCGGCTACGCCTCCCGATGGGACATATTCACCCCGGACGCCGGTGAACTGGCCTTCCTTGCCGACGAAAAAGCTCCTCATCCCTTCTACACCCGGGGCTTCCTGCTTTCCGATGGGCACGACGCCCCCACGCTTGCCCGACTTGCCCATGAACATGGCGACAGTGCCCGCTTCCTGCTGGTCAAAGGCCGTACCGATATCGTCGTGAACGGAGGGCAGGTCACAGGAAGCGTGAGTTCGCCCTGTCTCCCCTTCATGGAACCCATCGGCGGGACCGGAGACCTTGTCACCGGTCTGCTTACCGCCTATGCTCTTGCTGGACTTTCCGAACAGGAAGCCTGCCTTGCCGCCGCTCAGGCCGCACGTTTCGTCGGACAGGCCGCCGACCCAACGCCCGCGACCTCTGTGGCCGATCTCATGCCCTTCATACGTGAAGGCATCCGTAAAACAGCCGCTCACCGGCCGGAAAAAGGATAACCTATGGACAACGCCATGCTGGACTGCCGCGGAATGATCTGCCCGCAGCCTGTTATCGAAACGCGCAAGGCACTCGAACAGAAACCTGCCGTCATCTCCGTTCTCGTAGACAATGCCCCGGCCTCGGAAAACGTCCGTCGCCTTCTGGAAAAAAGCGCATATTCCGTTGCCGTGGAACAGCGGGAGCCGTCCCTCTGGGCCGTGACCGGTTCCGCAGGAGCCGCCTGCACTGTCTGCGCCGAAGCTGAAGCCATCATCGAAAAATCAGGAGAACGCTCCCGCCGTACTCTGGTTTTCCTGAGTTCCGAATTCCTTGGAAGCGGAAACGATGAACTCGGCGCCAAACTCATGGCCAACTTCCTCCTCACCCTGCCTGAGATGGGGGAAAACCTCTGGCGCATAGTCATGGTGAACGGCGGCGTAAAGCTGACCGCCGCTCCGGGACGGGCTCTGGATGCCCTCAAAAAACTGGAAGCCTCCGGTGTGAGCCTGCTCGTCTGCGGCACATGCCTTGAACACTATGGCCTGCTGGAACAGAAGCAGGTCGGCGAGACCACCAATATGCTGGATATCGTGACCAGCCTCGATCTTGCCGATAAGATCATCCGCCCCTGAGAGGAACCATCATGTCTTTCTGCCTCATGGATAAGACCCGCGGTGCCGGCTGAGCAGCGAAAACCGCTCCAGAGTTGCTGGAGCAGATCCTTTCCGGCATCCCCATGCCGCCCGATCCCGAAGGGCGTATCGTACACGGCTTTTCCAATAATGAAGATGCCGTGCTGGTAAAAGCTCCCCCTGCCGGCATGGCGCTGGTACAGACCGTGGACATCCTCGGTCCTATCGGCAACAGTGCCCGCCTCTTCGGCCAGACTGCGGCGGCCAACGCGCTCTCTGATGTTTACGCTATGGGCGGGATACCGTGGTCCGTGATGAACGTAGCCGCCTTCCCTTCCCCGGAAAATCCTGACGACGCTCCCATATCTGTGCTGGCCGAGATCATCACCGGAGCCATGGAAAAAGTCGCGGAAGCCGGTGCCGTTCTGGCGGGCGGACACACGCTGGATGACGAGTACATCAAGTTCGGCCTTGCCGTAACTGGTGCCATCGACCCCGCAAAGGCCGCACGCAACGACGGACTCGTGGCGGGTGACGTACTCATCCTCACCAAGGCGCTGGGTACAGGCATACTTGCCACAGGCATCAAAGCCAAATGGCCGGGCTTCGAAGAAGCAGAAAAGGAGATGTACCGCTGGACGACACATCTCAACACCGCCGCAGCGGAAGTCATCCGCGCCATGGGTCTGAAAGCCGCCACGGATATCACCGGCTTCGGCCTTGGCGGCCACCTGCTCGAAATGGCCAAGGGCTCCGGCGTGAGCGCTGAGCTGGACTGCTCCGCCCTGCCCTTCATGGATCAGGCGGAAGAACTGGCTTCGTTCGGACTCATCCCTGCGGGGACGTATCGTAACCGCGATCACGCATCCTGCCACACCACAGTGAGTTCCAGCGCCGACGAACTGCGCTCCACGCTGGTCTTCGACGCGCAGACCTCAGGTGGTCTGCTCCTTGCCGTCCCGCAGGAACGCGTTCAGGAAGCCTGCGAACGTCTGAACGCTCTGAACGAACCCGCGTTCATCGTGGGCCGCATCCTGCCTATGCGCGACAAGAAGGAACAGCTCATCATCGCATGATAAAGCCCCCTCCTGCGCTGCGGAACATATCCATAACGTAAGAAGCCGGACCTCATATAAAGGTTCCGGCTTCTTTTCTTTCGATGTGATCCAGCTTTACGGGAAGAACATCCTCACTTCGGCGTCTGCAGGTTTGTCCACCCAGAGGAAATTCTCATCCTTTATCTCGGTATCACCACGGTTCCAGCGATACGCTACCAGCGGGCCACCCTTCACGGCACTGAAGTCAAGGCAGGCTATCTTCGGGCCGAACGCGGCCACATCTTCTCCGGGGCTACGCCAGTAATGCCCGAAAAACGTAGGATACTCCACAGGTACGGCCTGCCACACATCAGGCTCTATGACTGCGGTCTCTGGCAGATCTTTGAGCTGGTCTTCACCCAGCAGCGCTCTTTCGCAGCATCGTCCCGGACCAAGCCACCATTTCACACGGATGTTATGGCGCTCCACCCCATCCTTATCGATGAAGGAAACGCTTTCCGGCAGCGGCACTTCCGGACCTTTGAGCAGGGTCTCGATGGCGTGGAACTCGATACTGTCACGATCACGCCCCGCGTAGACATAGCCCTTATCGGACATGAGCGGCGCATCGTGCCTGCCTTGTATCATCATTTCACCGTTGCGCTCGGAATGGATGAGGATGTCGATGGCATCCTGCGACCAGCATGCATGCACCATGTGGAGACAGCCGCCGCCCCCGCCGAGATCTCCCAGTTCCAGCCACAAAGGCAACGTGCGTATCCAGCTGATCCACATCTGATAACAGCCGGCCAGCTGATCGAGCGTTTCAGCATGCTGGAGGCGGTTCTTCTCACTGTGCGGGCGCAGGTATTCTCCCGGCCGCGCAGGATCAGGCGTGTTCCAGCAGACAGCGTTGAACTCGTGATTGCCCATGAGAGCCACCGCAGAGCCGACCTCTCGCATATCACGGATGATTTTCAGCGTTTCGAGGATCTGGGGACCTCTGTCGATATAGTCGCCAAGAAAAACAGCAAGACGTTCGGAATGCTTCCATACGCCGTCACGCTTCACATAGCCGAGACGAGCGAGAAGGATCTCCAGCTTATCCGCACAGCCATGAATGTCGCCGATGATATCGTAACCGTTCAGCATAGCATCTCCGGATGGTTCCGGCGGGCACTCGCGCTTCGAACCTGAGCGCGACCCGTCTTCATAGGACTGTCTTCATCATACAACATTTAAGAGGCGGGCGTAAAGGCAAAAACCGACAGCAATAAAGGCAGACCAGCTTTCTCTGCATCCTTCCTCTTGAAATATCTGACACTCAGGAGCATAACAGCCCTGACTTCCAGTGCGTGAGGCGTTCCATGGAATATCTCATCATCGTTAAAATCA
This sequence comes from Mailhella sp., assembly GCA_017522745.1. Taxonomy (GTDB): domain Bacteria; phylum Desulfobacterota; class Desulfovibrionia; order Desulfovibrionales; family Desulfovibrionaceae; genus Mailhella. The sequence goes on along the minus strand of JAFWYI010000294.1, from coordinate 3,362 downwards.
TTGCTGTCCCGCTGCTCCTGTGGCTGGTCTCGATCATCGTTCGCCGCTGGGGCGATTTCATCGGCGCGCTTATCTCCGGCCTGCCGCTGGTCTCCGGGCCGGTCTCGCTCATCATCACGCTGGAACAGGGCGTGGAGTTCGCCTCAGGCATGGCCTACAACGCCCTTCCGGGCATCTGTGCCTGCATCTTTTTCGGCGTGGTCTATTCATGGCTGGCAACGCGCTTCCGCTGGCAGCTCACCCTGCTTTTCACACTCATCCTCTATTTCGGATTTGCAGCACTGGAATGTATGGCGCCCCGCTCCCTGCCTGTCTATTCCGTTCTGGCGCTGGTCGCCCCGCTCATCGGTCTGCGCATATTGCCCAGACCAGCCGCGCATCACGCCAAGGGCTGGAAAGCCCCCACGGCCCACAAGGGGCCGCCGTGGATGCAGATGGGCGTAGGCATGGCCGCCATGATAGGCGAGACCGAAGGTGCGGCGTGGCTTGGCCCGCAGTGGAGCGGCATACTCATCTTTTTCCCTGTGATAAGCGGCGTGGTCGGCCTGTTCGCACATATCGAAAACGGCTCAGAAGCGGTCATCCGCGTTTTCCGGGGTACGTTCACCGGCTTCACCGGGGCGACCACTTTCGCCCTCACTGTGGCGTGGTGCGTGACCAGTCTGCCTGTATGGCTCACCTACTCTCTGGCCACTGTGGCCGCTATGGCAAGCTCTGCACTGATGGCGCATTTCGTGAAACGATAGGTACTTTCTCATCCTCTTTACTTTTTCCGCATCATAACCTATCTCTCTGTCTGCATTTTTCCCGGCTTTCTCAAAAAAAGTCAGAAAAAATCCAAAAAAATTCTCTTTTGCCCCTTTTCAAGCCGCAAAGAGAGCTTATCTATGAGTCGTTGCTCATAGGGCAAAACCCTGAGAGCGCCCCGCCCCCGACCCTTTATGGGGAGGGAAATCAAAAAGTAATCAAACCTTTTCTGGAGGATATGGGTAATGAAACCCCTGAATGATCGTGTTCTCGTCAAGCGCCTTGAATCTGAAGAAAAGACCGCCGGCGGTCTCTTCATCCCCGATGCCGCCAAGGAAATGCCCTCCAAGGGTGAAGTCGTGGCCTGCGGCCCCGGCAAGCTCACCAAGGACGGCGGCCGCGCTCCCCTCGAAGTGAAGGTGGGCGACGTGGTCCTCTTCACCAAGTACGCCGGCACTGAAATCAAGGTGAACGGTGCCGACCACATCATCATGCGCGAAGACGACATCCTCGCCATTCTCGACTAAAGAAGTTCGGCGCAGACACAGGTGTTCCTGAACAGGATAGCTGTTCTGCCCGGAACTTTCACGGACTCCATCGCGCTTTCGCGGTATATGGATCGCGGAAGCTCTCCGAGTCCGTAGGGATAGCCAGAAGGCTGGCCCCAAAACGCTCAAAAGCGGTTTTCCATTAAACTTTTCCAATTATCTGGAGTACATATCATGTCTGCAAAGGAAGTTCTCTTCGACGCCAAGGCTCGTGAACGCCTGGCCCTCGGCGTGGATAAGCTCGCCAACGCTGTGAAAGTCACCCTCGGCCCCAAGGGTCGTAACGTCCTCATCGAAAAGGCCTACGGCGCCCCCGTCATCACCAAGGACGGCGTGACCGTTGCCAAGGAAATCGAACTCGAAGACAAGTTCGAAAACATGGGCGCTCAGCTCGTGCGTGAAGTGGCCTCCAAGACCAACGACGCCGCTGGCGACGGTACCACCACCGCCACCGTGCTCGCTCAGGCCATCTACCGCGAAGGCGTGAAGCTCGTGGCCGCCGGCCGCAACCCCATGCCCATCAAGCGCGGCATCGACAAGGCCGTAGCCGTCATCACCGCTGAGCTCGGCAACATCGCCAAGCCCACCCGCGACCAGAAGGAAATCGCTCAGGTCGGCACAATTTCCGCCAACTCCGACGCTACCATCGGCAACATCATCGCCGAAGCTATGGGCCGCGTGGGCAAGGAAGGCGTCATCACTGTGGAAGAAGCTAAGGGCCTCGAAACCACTCTGGACACCGTGGAAGGCATGCAGTTCGACCGTGGCTACCTTTCCCCCTACTTCGTGACCGACGCTGAAAAGCTCGTGTGCGAACTCGACAACCCCTTCATCCTCCTTCAGGAAAAGAAGATCTCCGGCATGAAGGAAATGCTGCCCGTGCTCGAACAGGTGGCCAAGATGAACCGTCCCCTCGTCATCATCGCTGAAGACGTGGAAGGCGAAGCTCTTGCTACCCTCGTGGTGAACAAGCTGCGCGGCACCCTTCAGGTGGCTGCTGTCAAGGCCCCCGGCTTTGGCGACCGCCGCAAGGCCATGCTCCAGGATATCGCCATCCTCACCGGTGGCACCGTGGCTTCCGAAGAAATGGGCGTGAAGATCGAAAACTTCACCCTCGCCAACCTCGGTACTGCCAAGCGCGTCCGCATCGACAAGGACAACACCACCATCGTTGACGGTGCCGGTCAGGCTGCCGACATCAAGGCCCGTGTTGCTCAGATCCGCGCTCAGATCGCTGAAGCTACCTCTGACTACGATCGTGAAAAGCTCCAGGAACGCCTTGCCAAGCTCGTTGGCGGCGTGGCCGTCATCAAGGTCGGTGCTGCTACCGAAACCGAAATGAAGGAAAAGAAGGACCGCGTGGAAGACGCCCTCAACGCTACCCGCGCCGCTGTTGCCGAAGGTATCGTGCCTGGTGGCGGCACCGCTTACATCCGCTGCCTCCCCGCTCTCGACGCTATCGAAGCCTCTGAAGAAGAAATGGCCGGTGTGAACATCATCCGTCGCGCCGTGGAAGAACCCCTCCGCCAGATCGCCGCTAACGCCGGCTTCGAAGGCTCCGTCATCGTGGAAAAGGTCCGCGAAGGTAAGGATGGCTTCGGCTTCAACGCCGCCACCGGCGAATTCGAAGATCTCCTCGCTGCCGGCATCATCGACCCCAAGCAGGTCTCCCGCTTCGCCCTGCAGCACGCCTCCTCCGTGGCCTCTCTGCTGCTGACCACCGAATGCGCCATTGCCGAACTCCCCAAGCCCGAACCTGCCATGCCCGCTAACCCCGGCTTGGGTGGCGGCATGGGCGGCATGTACTAAGCCGTACCAGCGCTGAATAGCTGAATAAAGCGGGTGCCGTGTGAACGGTATCCCCCTTTTTCTGTATGCGTTGCAAAACTCTGCTCCTCCCAACTGAAAGGATCGCTTTCATGCCAGAATTCGACGAAAAGGGCCGCCCCATCATCGAGCCGGAAATAGTGAACGATGAAAAGTATCAGCGTGCATGGTCGGAAAAGGCCTTTTTCTCCAAGCTCCCGCGAGTCGCGAGAAAGCTGGGCCGCGCCGGACTCCGGCAGG
>JAFWYI010000293.1 GCA_017522745.1 Mailhella sp. | reverse complement strand
GGTGGACATGGCAAGATTTCGCATGGTGGGCCCTCGCTAGTCATAGGCGATGCTCGCCGTGTTGATACGCTCCATGAGGGCGCGGATATCTTCCACGCGCCACGCGGTAGTACGCGGGCCGAGCTTCACGGGCTTGGGGAAGACGCCGCTGCGGCATCCCTCCCACCATGCGCTCTTGCTGACGGGGAAGATCTCAAGGATCTGGGGCAGGCGGACATAGCCGACTGCAGGAAGAGTATGCTTCATAATAAAACTCCGTTAGACGTTATGGGATTACGGCGTTTGTATCATGTTTTTCAGAATAAAAACAATGTCTTTGATTGTGTACGACGGTGTTTTATCTGAGACTGTCCTGCTTTACCGTGGATTATGGAGCTTTACGGAATGAGCAGGATTTTCTCAAAAAAATCAGAAAAAAGTTTAAAAAATAACGACTCCCTGTCTGCGGAGCATCGAAAATGCGGCATTCAGGGAGTCGTTTTAGGGGTGCTGGAAAGATGATTGGCTTAGTCGAGCCACGCCCTCAGCATATCCATGTTGTCGTAGCCGTGTTGGCGCATGACGTTTCGTTCCTCATCCGTCCAGCCGGTATCGGCGGTAGTGAGCTGGGGGAAGTCGTTGGTCGCAGGTTCGCTCGTTTCAGTGGGGGCGTAGATTCTCGTTTCATCGGTGGTAAAGTCACACATAATTCTATCCTCCGTGTTAGGCGGCGTTTTTCAGTTCGTCCAGATAGTCGGCCCATTCCTGCATCATGCGGCGGCGTTCCGGCAGGTATTCCGCGTAGTTGTAGGCCGCACGGACTCCGTTTCGTTCCGAGTGCGCGAGCTGGCGTTCTATCCAGTCGCGGTTATAGCCGCGCTCGTTCAGGAGTGTGGATGCCAGAGAGCGGAAGCCGTGTACGCTCATCTCGTGCTTCTCGTAGCCCATGCGGCGCAGGGCATTGAGCATGGTTGCTTCGGAAATCGGTCGAACATCAGTGCGTATCGAGGGGAAGAGGTATTTACCGTCGCCGGAGTATTTCTTCAGCTCTTCCAGTACGGCCACAGCCTGCCGTGACAGCGGAACGATATGCGCCGTGCGCATCTTCATACGTTCAGCAGGAATACGCCATTCGGATTTAGAAAGGTCGAACTCCTTCCACTCGGCGGCACGGAGTTCAGTATGGCGCGTGAACACTAGCGGGGCGAGCTTCAGGGCGCAAACGAGAGGAAAATATCCTTCGTAGCGTTCGATGTCGCGCAGAAGCTGGCCGACTTTCGGCGGCGAAGTCACGGACGCCCGGTGTACTACCTTATGAGGCTTCAGCGCACCGCGAAGTTCACTCACGGGGTTCTGCTTCACCTTGCCGAGAATGATCGCGTAGCGGAAAATCTGCCCGATGATCTGGAGAATACGGCTGGCGGTCTCGTGGTGGCCTTTGTCGTCCATCGGCTTGACCACGCCGAGGATATCCATGGGCGCGAGGCGCGTCACGGGAACTTTGCCGATAGCCGGAAAAACGTAGGTTTCCAGCCGGTAGAGAATGGCTTTGCCATAAGATTCGGAATAGGCGGCAGTGCGAACTTTGTGCCATTCGCGGGCGAAGAGCTCGAAGGTGTCGCGGGCCACGGCCTCACGCGCCTGCTTCTGCTGTTTCCTGACCGCCGAAGGGTCGGTGCCCTTGTCGAGCTGGGACTTGGCCTCATCGCGGCGGGCGCGGGCATCCCGCAGGGAAACAGTGGGATATTTGCCGAAGCTGAAGAGCTTTTCCCGCCCCTCAAAGCGGTAGGCCATACGCCAGAGCTTGCTTCCGGCAGGGGTGACGTAGAGGAAGAGGCCTTCGCCGTCGAAGTGCTTTTTCGGTGTGGTCGCGGGTTTCAGATTGCGGATCTGGGTTTCTGTCAGAGGCATGTAGGTACTCCTTGGATCTTCTTGGATGATAAAATACCCACATGGACTCAAAAGCTTTTATTTTATAACCGGTTAACCTGTGGGTATCGGAATATGCATAGCACATTCATACCCACAGATATACCCACAAAAAAATTGGATGCAAATGCACGCCCTTGGATTTGGCTGGACGCTGAAAATCGTTTAAAACAAAGAATCCCAAAGCCTTATTGGACCTTGGGATTCTTCTTCAGAGCCTAAAATGGCTCCCCGAGACGGACTTGAACCGCCAACCTAGTGATTAACAGTCACCCGCTCTGCCTATTGAGCTATCGGGGAACGGAGCAACTTGTCGTTGCAGAGATGTGTTTAGGCGATTTAGACCTGAACGTCAAGATAAAAATCGCAGTTTCTAAAAAATTTCTTCCGCGGTCTGTTTTCTACCCGGCAGGCCGGCCTCACAGCACCTGCCCTATCTTCCGCTTTTCGGAAACAGAACCGTCACGCCCCACGATGCACACCTCACAAGGGATATCGCGACCGCACAGGCGCAGAGCTTTTCCAACACAGTGTTCCATGCCGCCGCAACAGGGCACGTCCATGCGCACCACCGTCACGCTTTTCACATCGTTCACGCGGAATATCTCGGCAAGTTTTTCCGAATAATCGGTATCATCGAGTTTGGTACAGCCGATGAGCGTCACCTTGCCGCGCATGAAACGCGTGTGGAAGTCTCCGCAGGAAAATGCCGTACAATCCGCCGCGATGAGGACATCACCCCCCTGAAAATACGGAGCATTCACAGGCACGAGCTTTATCTGCACAGGCCACTGGCGCAGTTCGCTCCCGGACGTGGCGGAACTCCCCTCCTCTACCGCAGGGCTCTTCATCGTAGCCAGCGGCTGCAAAGTCTGCACTCTGGTGCCGGCACAGGCGCTCTGCTTTTTAGCATCGCGCTCCTCAAGGTGCCGCTTCACAGCCTCTTCGTCATAGGCCGCGGCTTCGCGCATCTCAAACGATATCGCCCCAGCTGGACAGGCGGGAAGACAGTTGCCAAGACCATCGCAGTAATCGTCTCGAATGAGCCG
>JAFWYI010000292.1 GCA_017522745.1 Mailhella sp. | reverse complement strand
TGACCTCCTTTTGATTTGTTACTACGCGCAGTTGCCAGACCGCACGTCAGCAATAACAAATCAAAAGGAGTTTTTATAACATACTTATAGCTATAAGCTTTTTGGAACCACCAGCCTAGCTGGTGGTTTTCGTTTAACCAAGAAGGCTGACCTGAGAGATTCAGGCCAGCCTTCTTTAATATGATGAAAAATCTTTGAGCATGCAGCGATGTGTTCGAACTTACCGCCAAGGGCAGTTTTGCAGATACGCTCTAACTGCGGCTCCTTTCATGCTGCCGGATGAGGATGGCGGCGAGAAGGATGGTCAACACATTGAGGCCGGCAAGACCACAGATGGGGATGGTATATCCGCCGAAATACATCTGGAGCGTACCGATAGCCGTAGGCATCAGAGAAACGATGACGGTGCTCAGGTTCATGAGCGAATAGTTCAACGAAAAATATTTCTGCCCGAACAGTTCACGTACAAGGCTCGGTATCATGTTGGCATTGGCGCCGAAAGCAAACAACGCGCATACCCCGCTGACGATGAGCAAAGGCGTAATTTTGAAATGCAAACCAGCCGTGGCCACGGACACCGCAAAAAGCATAAGCCCGGTGATGCTGAAGACCGTTCTCTTCATGCCGTACTTATCAAGGAAGAAGCCCCCGATGATTCGACCGCTGGCATTGAAGAAGAACACCACACTGATGACGCTGGCGGCAAAGGCTGCCTGCACTCCAAGTTCTTCTGTGAGCATGGGAGAGATATGATTGATGAAGATCATACCCGAGCCCGAGGTGAAGCAGAGAACGAAGAAGGTCAGCCAGAACAGGGAGGTCTTCACCATGACACCCGAAGGTATGTCCGTTCCAGACTTTCCTGTGCGCTGGAGCGGGGCCGGAAGCGCCTTCTTCTGTTCAGAGGAAGGGACACGAGTCCCAAAACTTGCAAGGAGAAGCCCCAAAAAGCTGACCGACGCGATGAGCAGGAACGCTTCGGCGATGCCGTAGCTCGTGATGACCGCATTGCAGAGCGGGCCAAAGATGGCAGACGACATGGCATAGCCCACAAGAAGTATCCCGGTCATCAGGGCAGGCCTTTCCGGGAACCACTGCGGAACAGAAGAGACCACGCAGTTATAGGCGAGTCCGGCACCGAATCCTCCCAGCAGGCTGTAGGTGAAATAAAGCTGCCAGGATTGTGTAGCCAGCGAGGTAAGGAAAAAACCGCCGCCCATGAACACGGCCCCCATCCGCATGAGGGCACTGAAACTGAACCTGCGGGAAAGAATACCGGTGGCGATATTCCCGAGGGCGAAAAGCATGATGTTCAGGGTGAAGGCGAGTGAAGTTTGCGTGCGGAGCCAGCCGAACTGATTTTCAAGCGGGATAACGAATACGCCCCAGGCGTAGGCGGCACCCATGCAGAGCATGGCAAAAAGTCCGTTGAAAAGGCAGAAGCGCCGCTGGAAGGAAAGGCGTTCAGTCATGATGAACTCGCGTACAAAGAGAAGGAGGCAGGAGCGATTCCTGCCTCCTGAAGACTATGGTATGCTAGAAGAGAGAGAAGCCGCCATCTTCAAGCAGCGTAACGCCCGTAATGTACGATGCGTCATCACTGCCAAGGAACAATGCAGTAGCCACGGCTTCTTCGGGTTCACCATAACGTCCCATGGGGATATTGGAAAGGAACATCCGGTTACGCTCTTCGTTGAAACGAGTTCCTTCAGTGATACGGGTAGCACTGGCGCCAGGACCGAACGCGTTGACACGGATACCATACTTAGCCATTTCGATAGCCGCGAATTTAGTGAGCAGGCTTACCCCGCCCTTACTGGCGGCGTAAGCACCAGTGTTGGGCGAAACAACGAAGGCCGCACAGGAGCTCGTGTTCACCACGGCGCCCTTGATACCCATATCGACCATCACGCGGAGTACTGCCTGATTCATGAAGAACATGCCGTTCAGGTTGATGTCGATGACCCTGCGCCAGTCCTTTTCGCTGGTTTCAAGCAGACTGGTACGACCGATGATACCGGCATTGCTGAAAAGCACGTCGATACGGCCGAAATGTTCAACCACCTTCGCGATGACATCGTCCACATTGGCCTTATTGGAGACATCGCAGGAAAGGATAAACACGCGTTCATCGCTGCCGAACTGCTGTTCCATGGCGGCGACATCAATATCAAGAGCGGCAACGCGGGCCCCTTCTTCCAGAAGGCGCTTCACCATACCGGCGCCAATGCCATTACCTGCACCGGTAACGACCGCGATCTTATTTTCATAGCGTTTGACGACCATGAGAATTCCTTTTCATGTAGGTAGTTACAGACGGCACCCTATGGCGCGGCCGTTTTCAAGAGCGTTGACGATGAGGCTGCCGACTTCAGCACCGTTGACCGAGCCAGCCATGTAAACTTCATCCACGATGCCTTCGAGCGCGTTCTTGAGGGAATAGTCAGGCTTCTGCGACGTGAGGACCATGACGGTATCGCCTTCGGCCAGATGTTCTCTGCCTTCCTTATCCGCGTAGACGACGCCACGTTCCGTGATCTTCTTGAACTGGACTTCCGTAAGAGTACGCACGCCGTGCTGTTCGAACCACGAAGGGATACGCACCATGTAGCGGGGCGGGATGCCCTTGCCGAGTTCGGCACTGTCTTCCAGAACGCAGACTTCACGGCCGCGCTTGCTCAGGAACAGTGCCCCCTGCACACCTTCGATCTTGCCGCCGATGATGACGACCTTCTTGCCCACAGGCAGGAAATACTTGGTGAGCTTATGGAGCAGTTCAGGGCCGAACACGATGAGGGGCAGCTTCACCTGCTTACCGAGGCTGTTCACACTTGCCACATTGGAACCGTCTTCACCGGGAAGACCGGGAAGCGTATACAGACCGCCCGTAGCGATGACCACGGCATCCGGCTGTTCCCGGCGGACATAATCCGCATCCACATCGGCGTTGAGACGGATCTGGACAGGAAGTTTTTCCAGCTGACCCTTAAGATAAGGTACGATGGAGCGGATATCTTCCACTTCGGAGCCCTTGATCATGGAAGCCAGAGGGAGTTTACCACCAAGCGCACCGCTCTTTTCGCAGAGGATGACCTTATGGCCGCGCAACGCGGCAACGCGGGCGGCCTCCATGCCGGCAGGGCCAGCACCGACCACCAGCACTTTCTTAGATTTTTCGGCAGGAGTGATGGCCAGTTCGCCCTCACGACCCATGGCAGGATTCACGCGACAGCGGCGAGGACGACCGGCTGGCGGATCTTCACAGGTGCCGCAGCGCGTGCAACGCACGATATCGGCGGTGCGA
>JAFWYI010000291.1 GCA_017522745.1 Mailhella sp. | reverse complement strand
CCTTGAACTCGTCGATCTCAGCGATGAGATTAAGGAGTTCTGGAGTGATGGTGAGAGAGTCGGTATTGATCATACCCAAAACTACACCCATTTACACCCATTTTGCAAGCCAAAAACACACCCATTTACACCCATTTTCTTTCCGTGTTTTGAAGCCTGCTCCGTCCAGCAAGATATTTTTCGAGTGTGGCTATTTTTGTGGGTGGGGACGTTTTGGGGCTAAGAAATAAGCAATGCCCCGCCATCTAAAAAAGTATCTGTTTCGCCCCTTAGCTGTCTCCCGCGACTCTGGGAAGGTCTCTCACACTCTCCTCAAAAAACATTTTTAACGGTTATAACCGCTAAAATTTGATTTTTACGCTTGAAATTCGTTTGTAACCGTGAAAAAATCCTTTCGTAAAGCAATCAAGGAAGGTCTGCCATGATCAAACGCGAAACGTACATGAGCCGCATCCGGCCCTTCATGGGCGGGGAGCTTATCAAGGTTCTCACGGGCATCCGCCGAAGCGGCAAGTCCGTCATGCTGAAACTCATTCAGGAAGAGCTGATCGAACGCGGCGTGGATCCTGCGCAGATCATTTCCCTGAACTTCGAAAATATGAGCAACGCCCGGCTCTGTTCAGCCGCCGCCCTGCATGAGTATGTCATGGCGCAGGCCGCGCAGATTTCCGGCAAGGTCTATCTCTTCTTCGACGAGGTTCAGGAGGTCGCGGAGTGGGAGAAATGCGTCAACTCGTTTCGCGTGGAGCTGGACTGCGACATTTATATCACCGGCTCCAACGCCAAGCTCCTTTCCGGCGAACTGGCCACCTATCTGGCCGGACGCTATGTGGAGTTCGTGGTCTACCCCTTCTCCTTCCTCGAATTCATGGAGCTTTACCGCACCATCGAGCCGGAGGCGGACACGCGGGCCTGCTTCAGCCGCTATCTGGTCTCGGGCGGCATGCCGTATCTCTGCAATCTGCGCTACGAGGAAAACGCCAGCCGCCAGTACCTGCGCGATCTCTTCAATTCTGTGGAGCTCAAGGACGTGGTCAAGCGCAACGGCATCCGCGACGTGGACATGCTGGAGCGTATCATAGCCTATATCACGGCGAATATCGGCACCACGTTTTCTTCCACGGCCATCTCCAAGTTCCTGAAGAACGAAGGCCGCTCCGTCAGGCCGGAAACCGTGCTGAACTACATCCGCGCCTGCACGGAAGCCTTTCTCTTCTATCTGGTGAAGCGGCAGGATCTTCAGGGCAAGAAGATACTGACGGTCAACGAGAAGTATTACGTTGCCGACCACGGCATCCGCGAAGCCGTCTATGGCGGCAACATGCGCGATATCAATCTCGTGCTGGAGAATATCGTTTATATGGAACTTCTGCGCCGCGGCTGGAAGGTCACTGTCGGCAAAGCGGGAGACAGGGAGATCGACTTCGTTGCGGAAAAGCAGGGAGAAAAGCTCTACGTTCAGGTAGCCTATCTGCTGGCCTCGCCGGAAACCATCGAGCGTGAGTTCGGAGTTTACGACGGCGTGCGGGACAACTTCCCGAAGTTTGTCGTGACGCTGGACGAGTTCGACATGAGCAGCAACGGCATCAGGCACCGCAACATCCGCGATTTCCTGCTGGAATCGGAGTGGAAATAGGCAGATCCGGCCATAGCTCTTCGGCTTCCATACTCGTCCAATACCGTCCACTAAAATATTTTTCGAATGTGGGTATTTTTGTGGGTATTTGTATTTTTGAACAATGAATTAAACATACGATTCCACATAGTTACCACATAAAATTTTATCCGTCTCGGCAAGGGTTTACGAGTAAAATCGTAAGCCCTTTTTTCGTTTAACTTCGTGTTTTTCCCTGATCTTTCCTTCTCTCCCTACATGCATGTGTCTCTATTTTCGGTGTTACTTCAAAACAGGGGCAAATAAGGAGGCGGGAGATCCATAGCCCCCGGTGGGTAAGGTGGGACTGGGCGCTCGCTTTCTGCCATATCCACAAATATATCCGCAAATATCCATTTATTACACAAGGCATAGCCTCAGGCGAAGGCGTATGCCTTTTCTCGTTTATCCTTGGACCTGCTTTGAAAGGATTTAGAAAAAACTGTTAATAACGCTGTATGATTTGACAGTGACAGCGGCGAGTTATAACTTTAAAGGAATTTCTACGCTATGCACAGTGTGGAGTATATCTGAAAAGTTTTACAGGGACGTCATGATGAGTGATACCCAGAAAAAATCAGAAAAAGTACACCCTCTCGCTCCGGCAGAAGTCGATTTCATGCCGCCTCTTTTGAGGAGCCTTTCCACGCTCATCCGTCTCCGCGGCAAGCACGTTTCCCCGCAGTTCCTGCTGGCAGGGCTTGCCGGGGCTGAAAAGGTGAGCGTAGGGGCCTGTCTCCGTGCCGCTGAGCGCGCTGGTCTGCACGGCAAAGTGATGCATCGTGCCCGGCTGGCGGATATCTCGCCGCTCACGTTTCCCTGTGTCCTTCTTCTAAAAGGCGACCAGAGCTGCGTACTCACGTCGCTGAACGCCGAGGAGGTCCACGTCATCCTGCCCGAACTGAGCGATGACGAGCAGGTCGTGCCACGTGCCGAGTTCGAAAAGCAGTACTCCGGTTACGCCGTGTTCGCGGCACTGGAATCCCGTGCGGATGCCCGCACCGATCCTGTGAAGCTCCGCAAGCCTCGCCGCTGGTTCTGGGATGTACTGCGCTGGTACACCCCCATCTATCGCCATGTCGCTCTGGCCAGTGTGGTGGTGAACGTCATCGCCGTGGCTTCATCGCTTTTCGTGATGAACGTGTACGACCGTGTCATCCCCAACAACGCCTACGAAACACTGTGGGTGCTGGCCGCTGGTGTGGGCATAGCCTACCTCTTCGATTTCATCCTTCGCACTATGCGGAGCCATTTCGTGGACCTCGCAGGTCGCAACGCGGACGTGGTACTTTCTGCCCGGCTCATCGACAAGGTGCTTTCCATGCGGATGGATGCCAAGCCGGAATCCACAGGCGCCCTGGTGAACAATCTGCGTGAGTTCGAGAGCTTGCGTGAGTTCTTCAGTTCCACTACCTTCCTCGCGCTCATCGACCTTCCCTTCCTCGCGCTTTTCTTCGTCCTTCTGGCCTTCATCGGTGGGCCGCTGGTGATACTGCCCCTGGTGGCCATGCCTCTCCTGCTGGGGGTGGGGGTGTGGCTGCAGATGTCCGCCCGTAAGAGCGCCGAGACCAGTTACCGACACTCCATGCAGAAGAACGCACTGCTGGTGGAAATGGTGCATGGGCTCGAAACCGTGAAGTCCAGCATGGCCGAAGCCCGCATGCAGAGGCTGTGGGAAGCTGTGGCTGGCATCTCCGCCCAGTCGAGCAACGAAGCCCGCAAGTATTCCACGCGCGCCGTCAGTTTTGCTACCTTCACTACCCAGATGGTCACTGTGGCCATGGTGGTGTGGGGCGTGTACCGCATCGGCGCGGGCGATATGAGCATGGGTGGACTCATCGGCTGTAATATCCTCGTGGGCCGCATCATGGCGCCGTTGCTCCAGCTTGCCAGCCTGCTCACACGCCTGCAGAACTCCCGCGTATCGCTCAAGGCTCTGGACGCCCTCATGGAACTGCCCTCCGAAAATCAGGATGAGGCCGCCTGCATGGACTTCGGCGTACTTTCCAGCGAGTTCGTGATGGACAAGGTGAGCTTCGCCTATCCCGGTTCCGATGCCCTGGCGCTGGATAATGTTTCCCTTCGCATTCGTCCCGGAGAAAAGGTGGGCATCATCGGCAAGATGGGCTCGGGAAAAAGCTCCATAGGCAAGATGCTCATAGGTCTGTATCAGCCCAAGGAAGGTTCTGTGAGTTTCGGCGGTGTGGACATCCGCCAGCTCGCTACGGCCGATCTTCGCAGCCGCGTGGGCTTCCTGCCGCAGGAAGTGGTGCTGTTCTACGGCTCCGTGCGCGATAATATCGCCTTCGGCGATCCGACCATCAACGATCAGCTCGTACTTCGCGCGTCTCTGCTTTCCGGCGTGGCGGAGTTCGTAAAGGCGCATCCTGCGGGTTACGGCGCGCAGGTGGGCGAGCAGGGGCGCAATCTTTCCGGCGGTCAGCGTCAGGCCGTGGGCCTTGCCCGCGCCCTCGTGCGGGACCCGGATATCCTCATCCTCGACGAACCTACCAGCAACATGGACGTGGAATCCGAGCTCGGCGTCCAGCGCAGGCTGGCGCCCATCATCAAGGACAAGACGCTGATACTCATCACGCATCGTCTGTCCATGCTCCGCATCGTGGACCGCGTCATCGTCATGGACGGCGGCAAGGTGGCCATGGATGGTCCCCGCGATGCCGTGTTGGCACGCCTGCGCCAGAAGCGGGCCGCTTCCGAGGCTGGACGTGCGACAAAGCCTGCACCCGCTCAGCAGGAACATGCTGTGAACGCCAGCAAGCAGGAGGCTTGAGATCATGGAAACGGTGAATAAGCCCAAGCCTCAGACCCAGCCCGCTCAGAGCCTTTTCGAGCCTTCGAATCTTGGTTCTCGCGGGCTCCTGCCCGAAGACCTGCCCTATGCCGCCGAAGTGGAAGCCGCGCTGGCCCGCCGCCCCTCCCGCGGGGCCCGCTGGCTTTCTGTGAGCGTGTTCCTGTTCTTTGCGGCCTTCCTCGCGT
>JAFWYI010000290.1 GCA_017522745.1 Mailhella sp. | reverse complement strand
CTTCCTTGGTGATGGCGTACACGATGTCGGCATCAACGTCAGCGGAGGTCACGAAGGTGGCGAGCATGCCAAGAGTTTCAACAGAACCGACGGAAGCGTTGGTGGCGTCGGGGTACTGCTTCATGTCGATCTTGGTCATAGAGTAGTAGGGGCATTCCTTCAGCAGCTTTTCCATGCCAGTGATAGGCACGATGCGGCACTTGCGCTTACCGGCGGTAGCTTCCTTGATGTTACCGTTGGGATGACCGACGGTGTAGAAGAAGCCGTCGATACGGCCGTCCTGCAGGGTATGAGGAGCATCAGCAGGCTTAAGGCCTTCACCGCGGAAGTCATCGCCGGGCTTGAGACCGATTTCCTTGAACACCTGGAGAGCGTTCACACGGTTGCCGGAACCGGGGTCGCCAAGGTTGATGACCTTGCCCTTCACGTCATTGATGGACTTGATGCCGGAATCTTCGGCAGCGATGAAGGTGACAGCTTCAGGAGCAAGAGAGAACACAAAGCGCAGCTTGGAGACAGGCTTGCCTTCCCAGTCGCCAAGGCCCTTGTAGGCCATGTACTGAGTGTCAGCCTGAGCGATACCGAATTCGAGGTCACCCTTATTGATGGCGTTGATGTTGAACTTGGAGCCGCCGGTGGATTCCACGCTGGCACGGATATTGTATTCGGCCTTCTTGGCGTTGATGATCTTGGCGATAGCGCCGCCAGTGGGATAGTACACGCCAGTGATACCACCGGTACCGATGGTAGCAAACTTAGCGGCAACAGCATCGGTTGCGAGGGCACCCGTCATGATCATGGCAGCACTGAGGGCTGCGGCGAAGAAGCCTTTAAACATATTTTCGTCTCCTGCTATGATTTTTGCAGCTTTGTAAAAACGACTCGCTGAAGTTCTGAAACTTATCATAAAGTCTGAACGCCTTTGCCTGTTGCGCGGATATTGTCACGCTTTTTTTGTTACTGCAAGAGGGCAACGAGTAACAAATTTGTAAAAACCTGCTTCATCTCTCCATATTCCCTGCGATCTGGTCGTTGACGAAGCAGGATCTGTTATTGTATATTTTGCAAATAGAACAAATATTGAATCCTCCTGGAGCAACGATGCGATCCTCACTTCAGTCTCCGCGCCCGAGCAGTGGAAAATATATCGAAGCACAAGCGAAGATCTTTAAAGCGCTTGGTCATCCAAGCCGCCTGCTCATGGCTGAGGCTCTTTTGCATGGACGGTTGTGTGTTAACGAGCTGCAGCAACTTGTTGGAGCTGACATGTCCACGGTTTCGCGCCACCTTTCTGTCTTGAAAGGCGCGGATATCGTTTCTGACGAGAAAATAGGGCAGAATGTTTATTATTCATTAAAACTTACGTGCCTGGGGCAGTTCCTTTCCAGCACGTCCGCGACCCTCGTTAAACAGGCACAGGCCAGACAGGCACAGCTAGCCGCGATGATGGCACCATAAGTTCTGAGCTCAGAAGCAGAACGCACTGTAAAAATATCCTTTGTTTATTGGCTAAATAGCCAAATATTTACCAGCCGGAATGATGCTCAGACGATAGCTGCAGAGAAAAAAATAACCTTTGAATCTGCTTGAATATTTTTTAATAAATTTTTTGCGAGGGGATAAATCCTACAGAAAAACGCGTTGGGGGATGATCTTGCCCCGTATCAAGCAGTGCTTTTCCGCGAATTTCATCCAAAGAAAACGCCACAGGGACAGTGGCGTTTTCTCGTAACGACGCGTGACTCATATCGTGAGTTCTTCGAATTCCTTCTTCAAATCCCGGGCTACCCAGCAGGCATAGCGATCCAGATGCGTTCGGTCGCGATTGATGATGGCAACCTTGCCGCCGCTTTGGAGGGTTATTTCAGGCACAGCGGCTGCGGGATACACAGTCAGACTCGTTCCAAGAACGAGCATGAGATCAGCTTTTCTAGCCTCACGCTCTGCCTCCGTGATGGCATATTCAGGCAGCCCTTCGCCGAAGAACACGATCCGCGGTTTTATTATCCCGCCGCATGTATCGCAGGAAGGAACAACATCATTCTGAACTTCTCTGGCGATACTGTCGAAATCCCAAGTCCGTCCGCATTTCATACAATAATGTTCAACAGGAGAGCCATGGAGTTCCAGAACTTTTCGGGAACCTGCCTTCTGGTGAAGCAAGTCGATATTCTGCGTTATGACAGCGTGGATGATGCCTTTTTCTTCCATACGGGCCAGAGCCTTGTGAACGATATTCGGCTCCTTCTCATCAAGATTGTAAAGAAAATCTTTAGAGTGGTGGTAATAATACGATGGGTCACGCCTGAAATAGTCGATATCGAAAAGTTTATCGGCATCAATATCAGTGCGCTGATACAGGCCACCCACACCACGGAAATCAGGGATCCCGGACAGTGTTGAAATGCCGGCCCCGGTCAGAACGACGGCGTGTTTTGCTTCTGAAAGCAGCTGAGTAAGCGTCATACATACCTCACTGATAGGTTGACTTCATCGAGTCATCACAGTCCTGAAACAGGGAAGGGCCGCTTCCACTACGAAAACGGCCCTTCATGATGAGGTCATACTTCAAACAGCATTTCAAGATCTTCGCGGGTAAGCGATTTCCACGAATCCTGTCCGGGAATGACAGCTTCGGCGACGCCGCGCTTCATTTCCTGCAGCTTGAGTATCTTTTCTTCCACGGTATTCTGGCAGATGAGCTTATAGGAGAACACCTGCCGCGACTGGCCGATGCGATGGGCGCGGTCGGTCGCCTGACTTTCCACAGCAGGGTTCCACCACGGATCGTAGTGGATGACGTAGTCCGCACTGGTGAGGTTGAGACCAGTACCACCTGCCTTGAGAGAAATAAGGAAGATACGTATCGACGGCGTGTT